>JAFAOB010000384.1 GCA_019238055.1 Alphaproteobacteria bacterium | reverse complement strand
GCAATGGGCGCCCTTCGGCACGACCGCCGGGGCCCATCACCTTCAAACACGGCCTCAAAGGCCTGCAGATGATGGCACAAGGATGGGAACGCCGCGATTTGTACACTCCCTAGTGGTTAGAGGGGGCTCCGGCGGCTATGTGCGCATCAGGCCAAGGCCGGGGCGGCTTCTGTGACGGCTTCGAGCTGGCCGACGGTCTCGCGGCCGAACACCAGCGGGATGAAGGCGCCGACCGCCACCACAACCAGAATCGTGCCGAAAAAAATTATCGGCGAGCCGGTGAACGGCACCATCAAAAACGGCACCAGCACAGCCGCGAACACCCGGCTGAACGACTCGGAGAAGATATGCCCACGCCCGCGCAATTCCGTCGGAAACTGCTCGGAGACATAGACCCGGGTGGCGCTGAACGCCGACAATACGGTGAAACCGGTGATCAGCCCACCCGCGGCCATCACCACCGTCGCGTATTGCCCCGCCCGGTGCGCCATCAGCATCAGGAACAGCCCAGGCAGCGATCCGGCGAGCGCATAAGCAATCGTCCAACGCCGGCCGATGATCTCCATCAGGAGGCCGGTAAAGGCCTTGCCTGGAATGCTGGCGAAGTACACCAGCGAACTCAGCCCGAAACTGAGGGCGACGGCCGCACCCTGATCGTGCAGAGCCTTCGGCAGCAGGTTGTGAATCATAGCAGCGGCGGTGCCGGCGCAGATGCCGATCAAGATGCCGACCGCAGTCCAGCGCAGCTGGCCGCGAGCAAACAATGCCCAAAAGGGCGGAAGCGGCTCGCGTGTGGCCTCGTCGCTGTCGCCGAGCGCCTCCACCGTCAGCGGTGGGACACGGTCGCCGGACCGCCGGATGATCTGGTTGACGATATCGACCGCCGCCTGCGGGTTTCCCCGCCGCAGGTGCCAGCGCGGACTCTCCGGGATCAGTCGATATACCAGCACCGGCGCGACGAACAGCCCGAACACGGCCGGCAGAGGCATCAGGCGGAAAGCGTTCGGGTTGCCGGCGAGGAAGAAGCCGACCAGTGGCAGCAAGGTGAACGAGGTCGCCAGCATCATCTCGTAGATTGCGCCATAAGTGCGCCGGTGCTGCGCCGGCATCAGCTCGGCGGCGATCGGGAACGCCGCCGAGGCGGCAAAGCCGCCGGCAAGACCAGTGAACAGGCGAACGATGATCAGCTGCGCGCCGCTTTGCACCAGCGGGATCAGCAGCGTGAAGAAATTGACGGCGGCTACGCCGAGCAGCATGACGGTGCGGCGGCTGCAGTGATCGGATATCGCCGCGGCCGTGAACCCACCGATGCAGGCCATCCCGGCCCCTGCGACGGCGAGCACGCGAAGCTCGCCGGGGGTAATATGCAGCGGCTGCTTTGCGAGCACCAGCAGCGCGCTCGTCATCGACCCGTCGTAGCCGTCGATCAGAGCGCACAGTCCGAGCACCAGAATCACCACCAGGTGGTACCTGCTGAACGGAATGCTGTCGAGCCTGCCGCCGAGCACGAAGCTGGCGGCCGTTGGCGATCGGGCGATAGCGCGAACTTCTGCCATGGCGACCTCCGAGATTGGTCGAACTCGGGACCGTGCGGAAACCCGAAACCAGGCGAGGCCGGCGTTTCGCTGCCCTTGACGAGGAGAGTTCTGGCTTTGCCGATCGACGACTTTGCCGACAACTCACTGATCAGGCGGTCCCACCATGCACCACGCGGTTGACGTGTTGCCCTTGTTCCAAAGTGGGCGGCGATTGTTTCCGCTCTGTGCTCACCCGCCCGCTTCAGGCTAGCACTGGGGCGGCTTCGGTGACGGCTTCGAGCTGGCCGACGGTCTCTTTGCCGAACAGCACCGGGATAAAGGCGCCGATCGCGACCACGGCCAAAATCGAACCAAAGAAGATCGTCGGCGAGCCGGTATACGGGGTCATCAGGAACGGCGCCAAGACGCCGACGAAAATCCGTCCGAATGACTCGCCAAAGATGTGCCCGCGTCCGCGCAATGCCGTCGGGAATTGTTCGGACAGGTAGACGCGGGTCGCGCTAAAGGCCGACAGCACAGTGAATCCGGTGATCAACCCGCCCGCCATCATCACGATCGCCGCGTTGGCTCCGGCGCGGTGCGCCATCATCATCAAAAACACCCCGGGCAAGGATGCGGTGAGGGCATAGAAAATTGTCCAACGCCGTCCGATGATCTCCATTAAAAAGCCGGTGAACGCCTTGCCGGGGATGCTCGCCGCGTAGACGATCGTAGCAAGCCCGAAGCTCAGCGATACCGCGGCACCCTGATCGACCAGCGCCTTCGGCAACAGAACGTGGATCATATACGCCGCAAAGCCGGCACAAATGCCGCTGAGGATGCCGACGACGGTCCAGCGCAGCTGACCACGGGCGAACATCGCCCAATAGGGCGGGAGTTTTTCGCTTGCTCTCCCGACATCGTCGCGGAGCGCATCGACCGACAACGACGGCACCCGGCTACCGGCGCGACGGATGATCTCGTTGACGGTGTCGGCCGCGGCCTGCAATCGGCCCCTGCGCAAATGCCAGCGTGCGCTCTCGGGGATCACAAAATGGATCAGCGGCGGCGCGATGAACAAGGCGAGGCCGCCCGGCAAGGCCATCAGCCGGAACGCATTCGGATTGCCGGAGAGCACATAGCTTACGAGGAAGACCAGGGTGAACGAAAGCGCCAGTGACATCTCATAGCTCGCACCGTAAGTGCGCCGGTGCTGCGCCGGCATCAGCTCGGCGGCGATCGGAAACGGCGCCGAGACGGCGAAGCCGCCGGCGAGCCCCGTCAACAGTCGCACGATGATCAGCTGTTCGGCGTTTTGCACCAGCGGGATCAGCAGCGTGAAGAAGGTCGTGCCGATCACGCCGATTTGCAGGATCCGCTTGCGGCTCCAATGGTCCGACATCGCCGAGGCGGTGAAACCACCGACGACAGCCATCAGGGTCGAAGCGACGGCGACAAAACGAATGTCGGTTGGCGTGAGATGGAGCGGCTGCTTCGCCAACACGAGCAGCGAGGCGGTGATCGACAGATCATAGCCCTCGACAAACCCGATAAACCCCAGGACCGCCAAGATCGTGAGGTGGTAGCGACTGAACGGGATGCTGTCGAGCTTGCGTCCGAGAATAAAGCCGGCGGTTGTCGGCGACCGGCCAAGCGAAAGGATTTCAGCCATCATGACCTCCCAGATCGATCAGATCCGAGGCCGGCGCATGCGGTGGTTTAAACGCGAGGCGGGTATGCGGGCAGGGACTTCCCCCTTCCTTGAGCAACACCTCACCCGTTAGGCAACCGCACGATACGGTCCCGCTCGTCACTTGCTGCTGCTCTGATTGCGGGCGGCGATTGTTTTGCTCGCCCTTCGTCCGTTTCCGGCCTTGCACTCCCGCTTTAAAGACCAGGAAAGACCCTGGGCCATGCGGCCGACTGTGAGAGCGCTGTGGTCGGATCGCTGTCGGTGTGATCAGCGGCCTCGATCGCTAATGCGATCGCGTTGGGTCCGGTATCCTGCCGAACCGGCATAGGAGTGGGCCCCAGTCCGCTGACCTTGCCCATCGGTCCTGCACGGTCGACTCGCCAGATCACGAGGAGCCGATCATCCTTTTCCGCCGCGCCGGGTTCCTCGCCCGACGGCTCTATTGTCATCATCGCCTCCCAGACGCGAGGCCAATAGTCGTTTGTCCCGCGTCACAAGCGCCTATTCGTCACCGCGCCGTCCCGCTGATTACCGTCTTGGCGCACTTTGCAAAATAGCATAGCTGGTATGAGAATAACTAGAGGGAAAATTGACGTGTTCACGGATGCCTGAGATCAGTGAGCCGCCCGCCTTTCGCCCCGCCGATAGCCGGCTTATTGTGACGGGAAGCACTCGATATACGGGAGAACCGAGAGGATGGAAGCTGCTGCCGCCGTGTTTCGCAAGGTGCAAGCACCGCTGACGATCGAGCCGGTCGAGATCGACAGGCCGTGGCCGCGCGAGGTCTTGGTCCGCACGGTGGCGACCGGGGTGTGCCACAGCGATCTGCATGTTGTCGACGGGCTTGGACGGTTCCCACTCGATCGGCCGATGGTGCTCGGCCATGAGGGCGCCGGGGTCGTCGAGGCCATCGGCGCCGAGGTGACCACGGTCAAGCCCGGCGATCATGTTGTTGCTTGCCTCTCCGGATTTTGCGGCAGCTGCCCGCAATGCCTGTCGGGCCATCCCAATCTGTGCACCGGCGGCATCGTCACCCGCCCCGATGACGCCGCGCCGCGCCTGTCGCAGAACGGTCAACCGTTGCGCCAGTTCATCGGCATTTCGAGCTACGCCGAACAGATGCTGCTGCACGAAAACTCGATTGTGCGGATCGACCCGGACTTGCCGCTCGACAAGGCGGCCCTCGTCGGCTGTGGGGTCTTGACCGGAGTCGGTGCGGCGTTGCGCAGCTCGGGGCTCGAAGCCGGGCAGACCGTTGCGGTATTCGGCTGCGGCGGCGTCGGCTTGTCGATCATTCAGGGCGCGCGCATTGGCGGCGCCCGCCAGATCATCGCAATCGACCAATTCGAGTCGAAGCGTGAGATGGCGAGCCGCGCCGGTGCAACGCACTTTGTCAACAGCGCCGAGGACGATCCGGTCAAGGCGGTGCGGGCACTGACCGGTGGTGCCGGAGTCGATCACGCGTTCGAGGCGGTCGGGCTGGCAAAGCTGGTGCGCCAGGCGATCGAGAGCCTCGCGATCCGCGGCACCGCGACGATTGTCGGCGTGCTGCCGCCCGATGCGACGATCGAGTTTCCGTGGATGGCGATCCGCCCCGAATGCAAGGTACAGACCTCGCGCATGGGCTCGAACCGGTTTCGCTACGACATCCCGCTCTATCTCGACTTCTACCGCCAGGGCCGGCTCGACCTCGACGGCATGGTTACCAAGCGCGGGCGCCTCGACGACATCAACGAAGCCTTCCGCGCGATGAAAGCTGGCGAAGTCGCAAGAACTGTGCTCACCTTCGATTGACGCGGCCAGCGCAAATTCACCCGGGCGTCGTTGCCGGGGAGAAGCAGGGACCAACGTATCAGCGCGCTGCTGATGCAGCCGTGCTTGGAAGGGTCCTCGCCGTAAGGGCGCTATCCCGGTTTGCCGAAGCGAACAGCGGACACGTCATGCCTCCCAATCCTCTAGCCGCAAGCCAGGTACGCGCCCGAATTCCTGGATATTATGGGTGACGAGAATAGTGTCGCGTGCGAGGGCCTGACCGGCGATCAGTACATCGTAGGGGCCGATCACTGTCCCTCTCGCCGACAGAAATGCCCTGATTTCCCCGGCTTGCCGGGCGTCCTCCTTATCGAATTCAACAACTGGGAACTGCAGCGCATCGACGAGAGCGACGTTCCCGACCATGCGATGGCTCTTGAATGCTCCGTAGAACAGCTCGTGCGCCACGATCGCCGAGATCGCAACATCGCCAAGCCGTTCCCGGCGCGCCCGGCGGGCAGGCCGGGACGCGCTATCCCGCAGCATGGCGATAACGGCGTTCGCGTCGAGCAGGTAGCGCGTCATCTAAATAATTTGTCGAGCGCGGGACGTTCCTCTGGCTGCGGCTGTTCCTCGACGGCTCGCACAAAATCGTCGTCGAGCTGACCGGCGAGCGCATTGAGCCAGCTCCAGTCATCGCCGATTGGTTCAAGGATCACCGCATTGCCATGACGTCGAATCCGCACTTCCTCGCCGCGAAAGCGAAACTCCTTCGGAAGCCGCACCGCCTGCGACCGCCCGGACCAGAAAAGCTTTGCCGTCGTCATCGCGCGTCCTTCTGATGCAGCCATGCTATATAGCAAAAATATATTTCATCTCGGTACGGCTCCAAGGCGGCAGAAGACGTTGCCTTGGCTGCTGAGGGCCTTGGCTGCTGAGGGCCTTGGCTGCCGAGGCCGGCATTGCGACGGCGATCAGCGAAGCCTTCTGTGCAATGAGGGTCGGCGAAGTCGCAAGGATTGTACTCACCTTTGGATAAGCCAGCAGTGCGGCCTCAACCGCAAGACCGGGCGGGTAGCACCGGCCTGCGGGCGTGGCATGATGGTTGCCCTGCGGTCGGAAGCCATCTAACGCTTACCACCTCACTATTCGTCGCATTGCACCGATAGCGTCATAGCGACATATCGCAAAGCTGCGTGGGTCTGACGGCAAGTCGAGCCTTCGGTGCTCGCTTACAGCCGCTCGAGCGTCAACGGATCGTCGCCCTCAGGAAAGTATTTCGCGATTGCGTCCGTAAAGATCTTGTTGTCGGGCGTCGCATGGGCGAACAGGGTCATCGACGAGCGGAATTTAAGATCGTCGGGATAGCCGAAGATTTGCGCGATCATGCGACCTTCGATCTCGGTTACGAGGCGAGTGCATTCGCGCAACCGCGGCCCAAGGATCGGATGACCGAGATAAGCCCGTGCTTCCGCGATTGAAGAAATCGCATATCGATTGGCCATCGAGCTCGCGCCGAGGCCCCTGATCTGCGGAAAGATAAACCACATCCAGTGGCTGCGTTTGTGGCCTGCCCGCAGTTCGGACAGAACCTGATCAAAGATGGTATTTTGCGCGTCGATGAAACGCTGCAGATCGTAAGGATCCGACATCTGCTCTCTCCCGGCCCGCGGATGCCGTTCTCAGATGGGGTGGCGGGGGATTTTTGGATAGCCAACGGGGTAGAGCGCCCGGGAGAACAATCGATTGATCACCTGCGCCCGCTTTCCGGTGGCCCGAACTTGTCTATCTGCCGACGGCATCGTAACACTCGTGCCCCCGCGATGACCCAAGCTGACGAAAGGACCGCGCGTCTTGCAGGATGCATCTGTTGGTGCCGCCATATTGCTGTGGCCATTGGATAGCCGATAGCCGAGATGGCAAGCACAACATTATTTGGCCGCCCGGCAGGGTCGGCGGTGACGATTGAGACACGGCGCTCGTGGCTCGTCGCGGGCAGCGCACTCGGGGTGCTGTCGGTATCGTTTGGCGCCCCGACGATCACGATCGTGGCGCTGAAGCCGATCGCCGCCGCCTTTGGCGATGCGCGCACCGTGCCGGCGCTGTGCTCGGCGCTTGCCTGGCTCGGTTCGGCGGTTGGCGGGATCGCGATGGGACCGATTGCCGAGCGGGTTGGCGTGCGCTGGACCGCGGGTTTCGGGGCGCTGATGATCGCGATCGGCCTCGTGCTGTCGAGCCTCGGTAACCGCATCGATCTCTATCTCGGCCACGGACTGTTTATGGGGCTGCTCGGCAATGCCGGGCTCAACGCGCCGCTCTATGTCTATGTTGCGCGCTGGTTCGACCGCCGCCGTGGCACCGCATTGGCGCTGATCGCCAGCGGCCAAGCGGTCGCCGGCACGATCTGGGCACCGCTGTTCGGCCAAGCGCTTGGCTGGATCGGCTGGCAGCTGACGATGCGGGTTTATGCGCTGCTTGCTATCATTGTGATCCTGCCGGTTGCCGTCCTGGTGTTCGGAGCTCCCCCGCAAGCGGCGGCCGGAAGCGGCTTCGGGGTGCCGGAGCCAGCGGTCGGTGCGCCGGTGCTCGGGCTCAAACCGCGCACCGCACTCGCCCTCTTGAGCCTGGCAAGCTTTTTGTGCTGCGTGCCGATGGCGATGCCGCAGGGTCATTTGGTGGCGTTTTGCAGCGATGTCGGGATCCCACTGACCCAGGGCAGCGCCATGCTATCGGTGCTGCTGGCCTGCGCTTTTATCGGACGCCAATTCTGGGGCTTTGTTGCCGACAGATATGGCGGGTTGCGCGCCATATTGGCGGGCTCCGCCTGTCAGGCAGCGGCGATGATCGGGTTTTTGTTGACCCAGAACGAGGCTGGGCTGTTCGTCGTATCGGCTGCTTTTGGATTGGGTTTTAGCGGCATCATCCCGGCCTATGTTCTGGCGATCCGCGAATTGTTCCCAGCCAGCGAGGCCTCATGGCGGGTGCCGACATTGCTGCTGTGCAGCGGCTCGGGAATGGCCGCGGGCGGCTGGATGGCGGGTGCCATCTATGATTATGTCGGGTTCTACGCTGCGGCTTTTGCTGCCGGCATCCTGTTCAATCTCGCCAATCTCGTGGTCATTGGCGCGCTCGTGCTGCGCCAAAGCCGCTACCCCGTCCCGGTGCTGGCGCGTGCATAGAACAGCCCGTTCAGGTCCGACCGCTCTGATCAGAGCGGCCGTTGTCTTGCCAGGCCGCGGCGCGGCTTGCCGATGACGCGGCGCGGCTTGCCGATGAGGTGTGTCAGCGTGCGTGCCGGCTACTCAGCGGCGATCGCCGCCGGCTGGAACCGCGACAGCGGCGCTCGCGCAGCGCTTGTCATCGGTTGCGGCCACCACCGGTCTTCCCACTCGGCGAAGACATCGCCCAGCTGCGGCATCACCTTTTCGGCAAACAGCTTGGTGTTGTACTTCGCCAGATCCTTGCCCATGTTGCCGAACTGCAACAACAGCATCAGGTGCCCGACGTTCAGCTTGGTCGCCACCTCTTTGAGCTGGGCGGCAACTTCGTCGGGCGAGCCGATAATGACGTACCCGCGCTCGACGATCGCATCCATCTCGCGCGCCAGCAGCTGAAATTTCGACTCATAGCGCGAGAGTTGGGCAGCCTGCGCCACTTGGCTCTGGGCGCCCCGGCGTTGCGTCGCCTCGGTGGTATAGCCGGGGGGACCGGCAAAGCGCGGATCGATATGCAGGCAGCGCCCGTAGAAATATTCCGCCGGCTCGCGGTAAAGCCGATAGGCCTCCTCGCGGGTTTCGGCCACGCCGACAAATTGCAGAAAGCCCGCCTGGTACGGATTTCGGTTCTTGCCGAGCCGCGCCATCTCCTCCCAAAAGCCATCCATCGTTGATTGGCCGGCCTTGTAGCCGTAATACGATAGATAGCAATAGACGTAGTCCATCCGGGCGCACCACTGCCAAGTCTCGACCGAGCCGCCGCCCGGGATCCAGATTGGCGGATGCGGCTTTTGCACCGGGCGCGGCCAGATATTCACGTAACGCTGCTGATTGAAGCGGCCGTTGAAGGCAAAGGTATCCTGCTCGGTCCAGGCGCGCACGACAAGGTCGTGGGCTTCGTAATAGCGCTCGCGCAGCATGCTCGGGTTCTGGCCATAGGCAAAACAGGTGTCCATCGGCGAGCCGACCGGAAAGCCGGCGATCAGCCGGCCACCCGAGATCACATCGATCATCGCAAACTCTTCGGCCACTCGGGTTGGCGGATTGTAGAGCGCCAACGAGTTGCCGAGGACGCAGAGTGCCGCGTCCGAGGTGCGCCGCGCCAGCGACGAGGCGATCAGATTGGGTGAGGGCATCAATCCATACCCGTTCGAATGGTGCTCGTTGACGCAGACCGCGTCAAAACCGCATTCGGCGGCGAATTCGAGCTCGTCCATGAAATCGTTGTACATGTGATGCGCGCGCCGCGGGTCGAACAGCGAAGAATGGATATCGACCCATACCGAGGGGTTCTTTTCGCGGAAATCGTCCGGCAACTCGGTGTAGGGCATCAGGTGAAACCACAACAACTTCATGATGCTTTCTCCGTGGTCTATCTTGCCATCAGCCTGGCGCCGGCACCGCGATTCGTCAAGCCGACCCCACGATCGACAACCGGCGGCTGATCTTCAGCTTGCTGATCTCGTCCCGAGCGCTTGACCTGTCGTGCTCTGTCAATGTTTGGGATAAGCTGACGCATCGAGCCCTTCGGGAGGCAAGAGTGTCCCGCAACCGAGAGCGACGGTTTTGGCCGTATGCTGCCGTCCCGGTAATGATCGTGTTTAGCGCTGAGGCGCTATTCGCATGCGCCGCGTCGCCGCCACCAGAGGTGGCCATACCGCAGAACTCGTTCGTCGGAACCTGGGCGACAGCCGAGAACGACAGGATCATGATCCGCCCGGATACAGTCGTTCAGCACCAGGCGAGTGGGCAGGATACGGCGCTCGGCAGCCAGACCTGCAACGGCAGTTTCAGCTTCGGTTATGCTGTGAGGAACCGGGAGGCTCTGGCTGAGCTGCTGCCGCGACAACCCAACCTCGACAAGAATTTGTCCACAGTGCTGGTGGCTCCGACCTATCCTGTGGCATTGTTACGCTGCGGCCAAGGCGACCACACCTATGTCTTGCTTAACGATCACGAACTGGTCGCGATTTATCGCGATGGCGATACTGGGGTCGTCGAGCGCCTGGCCCGCCGTTAAACTGTATTATGTTTGCGGCTGATGAATGACGGAAAGAGGGTCGGTCCGGTTCTGGGATGGAGATTAACGCGGGTCGGTCGGGGTCGTTCGGTTGTCGTCCGCGCTCTGGTCAGTCTTATTTTGAGCATGCTTGTCTCGTGTGTTGAAAACCCGCCGCAACCACCGTCGTCCATAGCGGCGATCAAACCGCTCTCACCCTCTCTCGCCTCGCCGTCGCGGCGACGAGTTTTTCCGGTTCCGGAGCATAAGCCGACACCACCTTCTGAAAACGCGGCAAGCGCACCTGCAGCCGCGGCGCAGACGGCAGCGCTGACGCCTCAACCCATTGCCCCGGCGCCCAATCCAAAGCAGCTGATTGGGCTCGACCAGGCTGCAGTGGTCCGTCTACTCGGGGTGGCAAGCGAAAAATTGGAAGCCGCACCGGCGGCGATCTGGCGCTACAGCAACGCTACCTGCGAACTCGATTTGTACTTTTATCTCAATCTGCACAGCGGCAAGATGCGAACGTTGCATTACGCCTTTAAACGGGATCATAGCGGCAAGGAGGATTGCCTGCGTTCCCTTGTTGTCGCTCGAGGCTGAGGCCCAAACCCCATGCCGCACCTGCTCCTCGTCGATGACGACGATCTGTTTCGCGAGTCGCTCGGCCTCAACCTGATCGATGAAGGCTATGAGGTCACGAGTTTCGATAACGGCAGCGACGCGCTGGCCTATCTGCAAGATGGCGGCGCCGCCGACATTATGCTGCTCGATTGGCGGATGCCGCAACTGACCGGCATCGAAGTGCTGCGGCGGATGCGTGGCGTCGGGATCGCGATTCCGGTCATCTTCTTGACCGCTCTGTCCGACGACATCCACGAGGAAGCGGCCCTTGCCGGCGGTGCGGTGGATTTTATCGACAAATCGCGCCGGCTGCCGATCCTGGTCAGGCGTTTGCAGCTGATTACCGACGGAGCGCGACCTGCGGTCGATCCCGAGCCGGTACGAGCGGACCGGATAAGGCTCGGCTCATTGGAATTGCGCTTCGACATTAGCCGGGCGATTTGGGCCGGACAAACGATCGATCTGACGTTGACCGAATTCAAGATCCTTGTGCTGCTCGTGGAACAGGCCGGGCAAGATGTGGGCTACCGCGATATTTATAATCTCGTGCATGGGAAGGATTTTGTCGCCGGGCACGGAGCAGAGGGGTACCGCGCCAATGTCCGCACCTTCATCAAGCGCATCCGGAAGAAGTTCCGCGACATCGACCCTGATTTCGACCATATCGAAAACTACGCCGGTTTTGGATATCGCTGGACATCGCGGCCGTGAACGACGGGGAGTGCTGCGCTGGGCGTGGTCGCTGACCGGCAAGACGGTATTGCTGTTGATAATTTTTATGCTCGTTCCGGCGTTTCTTTATATCGAGTTTCGCAATGCCTACGAAGAGGGACAGGAATTGCTGCTGCGCAGCGTGCGGGACGAAGGACGGGTGATCACCCAATCGCTGCTGCCAATGCTGCAGAGTGCGCAGATCGACAACCTGCCGGCGATCGGCGCGAGCCTGTCCCGCCTCGATGGCGAGGTCACGACGATCAAACTGTTGCTGGCTCCGACTGGTGCCGGCGGCGACGGTTTTTACTATGTCGCTTCGTGGCCGATGGTGGCGCCGGCCAACCTCCAGGTCGAGCGAAATACCCTGGCCCAGCAGGGAGTCCTCGACCGGCTCGCCCAGAATTGTCACGGCGAGATGCCGTTTACGCTGATCTATCACCGCCCGACTGGCGGCGCCGAGATCGTGACCGCGGTAACCCCGCTTGCCACGCCGGTAGGCTGCTGGGCGGTGGTGGCTTCGTTTTCGCAGGACGCCTTCCCGTCCGCCCATCTCGGTCAGCCCTACTGGGTAACGCCGGCAATGCGGGTTGCGACCGTTATTTATCTCGTCATGGCGATAATCACCTTTTCCACTTTGCTGAGCCTGCGTCGCGGGCTGCGCCGCTTTGCCCTGCGGGCGCGGCGAATTCGGGAGCAGGGTCCGGATGCGGGGTCATTCGGCGCGCGCGCGGACCTGCCCGAACTCGGCGAGGTCGCCGCCGAGTTCGATCACATGGTCGAGGCCTTGCATCGTTCCGCCGCCGAAATTCGGCAAGCCGCCGAAGACAACGCCCACGCCTTCAAGACGCCGATCGCGGTCATTCGCCAGTCGGTCGAACCATTGCGCCGCGGTCTGCCCGAGGACAATCGGCGGGCGCAGCGCGCGCTCGGTGTTGTCGAACAAGCGCTCGACCGCCTTGATGGGCTCGTCGCATCGGCGCATGAACTCGATGAATCAACGGCGGATCTGATCGACGAGCCGATGATCCCTGTCGATCTCGGGCGCGTCATCAACCGGCTGGTCCAGACGCGCACCGCGATCCCAAATGATCGTGGCGTGGCGATCCTGTTGGCAAGCCGCGACCTGACGATCACAACCGACCTCCTCCCGGGCCTGCAGGTTCTTGGCAGCGAGGCGATGATCGAGACCGTCTTCGACAATCTGATCGACAACGCGGTGTCGTTCTCGCCACCCGGCGGCGAGGTCGTCGTGCATCTATCGCATGACGGCCGCTTCGCCGAACTCAGCGTCTGCGATCGCGGTCCCGGGGTCCCCGAAGATCAGCTGGAGAGGATCTTCGACCGTTATTATTCCGAGCGTCGCGACGATGCCGGGACGGGAGCGACGAGCAGCTATTTTGGCATCGGGTTGTGGATTGCACGGCGCAATGTCGAAGCGATGGGCGGCACGATCTTCGCCGAGAACCGATTTCCGCATGGGCTGCAGGTTCATGTTCGCCTGCCGCTGGCGCCGCCCGGCCGCGGGTGATGCCACCATGCGACATCGCGAGCCGAGGCTGATGGAAGCACGGCTCAAGACCGGGCTATGGGTCAAAGCCTTGATTCGGCGTTGCGATCTCGCGGCAGTGGCGGTTGCGGTCGTGGCGCGCGGTGACTCTGATTCCGGTGCCGTTCTGCTCAAGCTCAACGCCCGCGAGGAAGGCTGCTCGGTATTGACGCAAGCGCGCGATCCGAATGGCGAGCTGATCTGGATGCGCGCCACTGGTTCCATAGCGGTCGCCGAGACCGATGCCGACTCTTACATCGCCCGGCAGCGGCGGCGCGATCCCGATTTGTGGGTCATCGAAATCGAGACCGGTTCGCCGGGCGCCGTTCTCGATGGGCGCATCGTTTAACCGATTTCGAGCCGGGAGCAGAGGCTAAGCATGTTCCGGATTGTCGTTTCGATCACGACTGAGATGCGCCTAATGTCACAGCGGGCCTATCCGCCGTGATCTGCAACCGGGCTTGCCGCTATTTGCGGGTGCAACCAAAGCGCCAAAAGCGATGCGTCCGAAACGACTGAGCCGGCTACCCCGCCTGCGGTTTGCCTGCCCCGTTCCTGCGGCGGAAATAGTCGGGCATGAGACAGCACGCACGGTAGCAAGGCTTAACGTCATCGGACTCATGCTGGCCAGTATCTTGCTCGCATACGCCGCGCCCTGCTTTGCGGTCGCCAATCCCGTCCCCGCCGATGCGGACGAGGCGATCGCCCAGAGCCTGGCCGAGTTGATTCGTGATGCCCGCACCGTGATCTCGAACAACGAGGATTTGATCAACAACCCTGCCCTCGGTGACAAGCACCTGACCGGCAAGAAAGTGGTGGACGAGGCGATCGCGCTCTATCGCAAAAATACCGGTATCGATCCCCTGTCGATCGACCCGAATTCGCGCCAGGGGCGCTTGTTGCACGCGATGATGCATGCGATCGAAGAAGTCATGGACGACAACCAAGAGACCATCAACGAGAAGGGGACCGGCTTTAAGGGCTTCATCCCGGCGGTTTTCGGGCGCCTGGTCAGCGAGGCTTTCAACAACTTAGCCGGGAATGAAGCCGTCATGAAAATCACCGCGCCACCCGATCTCGTCCGCAATATCAAGGCACGGCCCGACGCCTGGGAGGCCGAGGTAATTAAAAACAAGCTGCTGAGCCCGGACTGGCCAAAGGGTCAGCCCTTCTCTGCCGTCACCTCAATCAATGATCAGCCCGCCTATCGCTTTGCGGTTCCCGAGTACTACAAGCAATCCTGTCTTGCCTGTCACGGAACACCAAAAGGTGAGCCCGACATCACCGGATACCCCAAGGAAGGGCGAAAGGTGGGGGATCTCGGCGGGGTCATCAGCATCACGCTGCTGCGCTAGTCCGGCCATGACGAGTCTCGGATAATGGCTCAGCTGTCGATACGCACCCGGCTGATCCTGTTGTTGGGGGCGCTTTTATTGTTTCTGATCGCCAGCAATTCCTACCTCAATCACAAGCTTGCCGACAATGCGGCGGGCATGATCAGGGCCGCTGATCGTCTCGATGTCATCGAAGAAGCCAACGGCGCCCAAATCGCCTTTGGCGAGATGCGGTATTGGCTGACCAATCTCGCGGTCAGCATGCTGGCCTTGTCAGAGCGCAACGCCACCACCGCTCGCCAGCAAATGGAAAATGATCTCGATGGGCTGGCGCTGCACCGTCCGCGAGCGGTCGCGCAAATCCGCGCCGAACTCGGCCGATACGAGGAGCTGGCGCGCAAGGCGGTTGACGAATACACCCACGACCGCCGGGTCATCGGCAATTCGCTGCTGGCGCAGGCAAGCTTGCACAGCGTGGCCGCTGATCAGTTGTTGGCCAATATTGTCGCTCAGCTGACGCACGAAGCCTTTGCGGCGCGCGAGCAGGCGGTGCATGAGGCGAGAGCGGCAGCCCGCATCTCGCGCATCGTGCTCGGCGCGGCGATCCTTGTTGGCATATTCCTGACCTCGCTGGTGTTGCGTTCGATTGTTGCGCCGTTGCAGCAGTTGGTGGTTGCGATGGATGGGCTCAATGCTGGCGATCTCGCGGTTGCGATCCCGCGCGGCGGTCCTGATGAAATCGGTGCAATGGCGCGCACGCTCGCTGCTTTCCGCGATACGCTCGAAGAGCTGCACCGCACCTTGGCCGAGTTCGAGGCGCTACGGGCGGTCGGCCGCGCTGTCGGCTCCACGCTTGATCTGCAAGCGGTTCTGGAACTCGTTATTGCCCGCGCCGTCGAATTCTCCGGGGCTGCCGCAGGCGTCATTTATGAATACGACGAAGGGCGGCACGAATTTCATTTTCGCATGAGTCACGGCGCCGAGACCGAGCTTGCCGAGCGGCTCAGGGCGCGGCCGCTTCGCTTTGGCGAAGGTGCGGTCGGCCGTGCCGCGATCAGCACCACACCGATGCAGATCCCGGATTTGCGGGAGCACGGCACGATTGGCGTCCCAGGGCTAATCGAACAGCTCGACCGTCTCGGCTATCGCTCGCTGCTCGCGGCTCCTTTGTTGCACGAACAGAGCATTCTCGGCGGGCTGATTGTGTTCCGCCGCGAGGCCGGCAATTTTTCGGGGGAAACTATTGGACTGGTCGAAGCATTTGCCGTCCAGTCCGCCCTCGCGGTCCGCAACGCCAAACTCTTCGAGGTGCAGCGCCGACGCGAAGCCGATTTGCGAGCCGCCCATGAACAGCTGAAGGCGGCACAAGCGAGCTTGATTCAAGCGGAAAAGATGGCCTCCCTCGGTCAGCTGACCGCGGGTATTGCCCATGAGATCAAAAACCCGCTCAATTTCGTCAACAACTTCGCCGAATTGTCGCACGAGCTGCTTGACGAGCTGAAAGAGACGCTCGCCCTGCTGGGATATGGCACCGTGGAGCCAAACGAGGAGCTGAACGAGGTGATGACAACTTTAGACGCGAACCTCGCCAAAATCCTCGAGCACGGCCGCCGCGCCGACGGCATCGTCACCAGCATGCTGCTGCATTCGCGCGGCGGCAGCGGCGATCGCCGCAACAGCAATCTCAATCTGCTGATCGATGAGGCCTTGAACCTCGCTTTCCATGGCGTCCGCGCGCGGGATCAGGGCTTCAATGTCGCCTTGGAGCGTGATTTCGACCCTGATCTCGAGCCGATCGAAATCGTTCCACAGGATATCACACGGGTTTTTTTGAACCTCTTTGGCAACGCTTTTTACGCCGTCAGCAAGCGCCGCCGCGAGGGTGACGAGGCGGCGTATTCCCCGGTCGTCAAGGTGACGACACGCGGCCGCGGCGACGAGGTCGAGATCCGGGTCCGCGACAACGGCATCGGTATGCCCCTCGAGGTGCGGGACCGGGCATTTACACCATTCTATACGACCAAGCCGACTGGCGAGGGCACCGGTCTCGGGCTGTCGATCAGCTATGACATCGTCGTGCAGCAGCATGGCGGAACGATCACCGTGGACAGCCGCGAGGGCGAGTTCACCGAATTTACGATCCGCTTGCCATGCCACCCGGGCGCCTTCGCTTCGGCACCCGTCGAGACCACCGGAGCCGCCGCATGACCGACCCCAGCGCCGACGACGGCCGCGTCCACGGTGATGTCGAGATCATCGAGGCCACGACCCCATTCGAACGCTTTTTGCGCATCGACACGATCCGGTTCCGCCACCGCCTGTTTTCCGGCGCGTGGGGCGCCAGCCATACATATGACGTGTTGCGGCGCGGTGCGGCGGTGGCGCTCGTGCTGTATGATCCCGACCGCGACTCGGTTGTGTTGATCGAGCAGTTCCGGCTTCCGGCGTTGCTGGCGGGCAGCTCGCCATGGCAGATCGAGATCGTGGCGGGTCTGGTCGATGGCGATGAAACGCCCGAAAACGTCGCGGTGCGCGAGACCCGTGAAGAGACCGGCCTGGCCCTCACCGGCGAGCTGATTCCGATCCAGCGCTACCTGCCGTCCTGCGGCGCCTCGGATGAAAGCGTGCACCTGCTGTGCGCCCAAATCGATGCGAGTGCCGCGGGCGGTGTACATGGTGCCCCTGAGGAGGGCGAAGACATCCGCACTGTCGTCAAAACCGTCGCCGAGATCGAAGCCATGCTCGAGGCCGGTGCGATCGAGAATGGGCACTCGCTGATCGCGCTCTACTGGTTGCTGCGCCACCGCGATGAGCTGCAGCGCCGGTGGTGCAAAGCTTAGTCAATCGTTTCGCGACCGCCATTCCAGCGAGGAGCAGCATGCGGTTCGGTATCGGACAACCCGTTACCCGCAAAGAAGATGTCCGGTTCCTGACCGGGCGGGCGCGCTATGTCGCGGATCTCGATCTGGCTCGCCAGAGTTATGCGGTCTTTGTCTTCGCGCCGCATGCGCATGCGCGGATTCGTAATGTCGACAAATCAGCGGCCGAGCAAGCACCCGGTGTGTTTGCCGTGCTGACCGGTGCAGATTGGGCCGCCGCCGGGCTCGGCACGCTCGATCCCGAGGTGATGCCCGAGGACATGGGCGGCCCCAAAGGCTTTCGCACTAAGCGTCCGCCATTGGCGCAGGATCGCGTGCGCTATGTCGGCGAGCGTGTTGCGGTCGTGATCGCGGCAAGCGAGCCGCAAGCGCGCGACGCGGCGGAGCTGATCGCGATCGATTACGAGGTGCTGCCGGCGGTGATCAGCGCCGCGGACGCGGTTCGCCTCGGTGCCCCGCCGGTCCATGACGGTGCAGCCGACAACACCTCGTTTACGATGCGCCTCGGCAATGCAGAGGCGGTCGAGGCCGCCTTTGCCCGTGCCGATCACATCACTCGGCTGGCGCTGCACAACAACCGGCTGACCGCCGTCACGATGGAGCCGCGCGGCTGCATCGCCGATTACGATTCCGGCACTCGCCGCTACACGCTCTACACCAGCACGCAGAATGTGCACGGTGTCCGCCAGGTCCTCGCGCATCAGATTCTGCACGTTCCGGAGAGCCGCATCCGCGTCGTCGCCCGCGATGTCGGCGGCGGTTTTGGCATGAAGAGTAATGTCTATCCGGAAGAGGCGATCCTGGTCTGGGCCGCACGCCGTGTCGGCAGGCCGGTCAAATGGATCCCGTCGCGCTCCGAGGCATTGCTCGGCGACTATGATGGCCGCGACCAGACCATCACGATGGCCGAACTGGCGCTCGATCGCGAGGGCCGGTTTCTCGCCCTGCGTTGGACCGGGATGCACAATGTTGGCGCCTATATCGAGGGCGCAGGTGTTGTCCCGATCATCTTTTCGTTAAAGCTCGCCTCAACTGTTTACGATATCCCCGCCGTGTCGGTGACCAGCCGCCTCGTCATTACCAATACGGCACCGACCGTGCCTTATCGCGGCTCCGGCCGGCCCGAAGCGGTGTATCTGATGGAGCGCCTCGTCGACCAGGCGGCACGCGAGATGCACATCGACTCGGCCGAACTGCGGCGAAAGAACCTGATCCGGGCCGAGTCTCTCCCATATCAGACGTGCACCGGGTGGAACTACGATACCGGCAATTACGCCGAAGCATTGGCCAAATGCCAGGCTTTGGCCGATTGGGACGGCTACGCCGCGCGGCGCGCGCACAGCGAAGCCGCCGGCAAATACCGCGGTCGCGGTATCACCTGCTATATCGACAATACCGGCATCTTTAATGAGCGCATGGAGTTGCGCTTCGACCCTTCCGGCGAATTGACGATCGTCGCCGGCACTCTGTCACACGGCCAGGGCCACGAAACCAGCTATGCGCAGATGGTCGCCGACTGGCTCGGCGTTCTCGAGGACAAGATCCATCTCGCGCAAGCCGACACCGACGAGGTCGCGATCGGCCGCGGCACCTATGCTTCGCGCAGCATGATGATCGGCGGCAGCGCGTTGCGCGCCGCGGCCGACGAGGTGATCGAGCGCGGCAAGCGCTTTGCGGCGCATTTCATGGAGGCCGACGCCGCCGATATTGCCTTTGCCGATGGCGCCTTCACGATCGCCGGCACTGACCGCTCGATGCCGATCGAGCAAGTGGCCCAGATGTCCTTTATCCCGGTGGGGCTGCCGTCCGAGCTCGGCGTCGGCTTGCAAGGCGTCGGCGCATTCTCGTCGGATGTGCCGACTTTTCCCAATGGCTGCCATATCTGCGAGGTCGAGCTCGACCCGGAGACCGGGGCCGTCGAGCTCAACCGTTACACCGTCGTTGACGATATCGGCACAGTGATCAACCCGTTATTGGCAAAAGGTCAGATTCAGGGCGGGGTGGCGCAGGGCGCCGGGCAGGCGCTCTCCGAAAACGTGATCTACGACCGCGACAGCGGCCAATTGCTGACCGGCACATTGATGGATTACGGCATCCCGCGCGCCGACACATTGCCGCGGATCACGGTCGATTTCAGCCCGGTGCCAAGCCCGACCAACCCGCTCGGCGCCAAGGGTGTCGGCGAAGGCGGCACCGTCGCGTCGACGCCGACAGTCATGAACGCGATCCTCGATGTCCTCGCCCCGCTTGGCGTCACCGGCATCCCGATGCCCGCCACCCCGGAGCGCCTCTGGCGCGCCCTCCGCCAGCACAGCCAGAGCTGATGTCTGCCCAGCATCGGCGTCGCTCCATCGAAGGCCGCCACGGCTAGCTGGCAGGCGGCGGCGTCAGCGCGACGGCCGCTTCGCTGGTCAGCAGCATAAAGGTAAAGGTTTCCTGCAGATACAGGCTGACGGTCGTGTCGGTGTGGCTCAAATAGCCAATCGAGAAATCTTGACCGAGATGAAGGTCGAAATCGCCGCCGCGGGTCGTCAACACAAAACCGCCGGCAATCGCCGGGGCCCAGATGATCTCGGTCTCGACGAGCCGGTGGATGTGCTGCAGGACCGGGTAACCGTAATCGACCCCCTCGCTGACCGCAGTGTAGGCGTCGGTGCCCAGCAACACCGAATAGGGACCATTGACCCCGGCGAGGCGCAGTTCGGTCAACGCGTGGGCGATCGCATTGGGATAGTTGCGCGCATCGGCCGGCAGAGTTACCGGGGCATTGCTCGCCCCCTGACGGATGCCTTCGATGCTGGCCGCGGCATAGCCGTCAAAGATGGCGCCGTCTTCGGCAAACGCGATCTTTTTGGCGGCGTCCTTGGCCGGCTGCCAGTCGGGATCGTTGGCGCCGCGCTCGACGTCGTCGATCATCTGGCGATCGAGTTCAAATGGCACGCGCAGCTCGACCAGCGGCTTGACCTCGCGCTGGCGGGCGATAATCCCGTCAGCCGGAGCCGCAATATTGTGCAGATGACCGGTGCCGACGGCCGACAGGGTCATTCCGGCTGGCTCATGCACATCAACCACGCGGCGGCCTGCAAGATAGCGCTTCAAGGTGCGCGCGGCTTCTTCCTCGATCTGGGCCCAGGCCGCATCCGAAATCGGCGCCAGCTCACGGTGTAGATTATTCATTCGCGTGTCCTTTCTTTAACGAGCCGATGCCGAGCGAGCCATCGGAGGCCGCCGGCGCGGACTCCGGCGCTTCGGCCGAACCCGGCGCGTCGGTCGCGTCGACTGCGACATTTGCGAGAAAATCGGCAGTCGGTACAAAAAACAGGTTGCCGGTGACCGCCCGGCTGAAATCGAGGATGCGGTCGTAATTGCCGGTCGGTTTGCCGATGAACATGTTTTCCAGCATTTGTTCGATTGTGCGCGGTGAGCGGGCGTAGCCGATGAAATATGTACCGAACTCGCCCTTGCCGACTTCGCCGAACGGCATGTTGTCCCGAACGATTTTGATCTCTTTGCCGTTTTCGACGATTTTTGTCAGCTCGTTATGGGCGTAGCTCGGCTTGACGGTACCATCGAGTTCGACATTGGTCAGTTTGGCGCGCCCGATGATGCGTTCCTGTGTCTCGGTTGGCAGCGCGTTCCAGGCGTCAAGATTGTGCAGGTATTTCTGCACAATCACATAACTGCCCCCGGCAAATTCCGGGTCCTCGTCGCCGACAAGCGTGGCTTCGAGCGCAGCCGCGCCGGCCGGGTTCTCGGTACCATCGACAAACCCGAGCAGATCGCGCTGGTCGAAAAAGCCAAAGCCGTGGACTTCGTCCGCCACGGCGACGGCGCCGCGGAGCTCATTCATGATTTGGCTTGCCAGCTCAAAGCACAGATCCATTCGCCGCGCGCGAATGTGAAACAAGATATCGCCGGGGGTTGCGATCGCGTGCCGGCCACCGGCGCGGAACTCGCGGAACGGATGCAGCTCAGCCGGGCGTGGTTCGCCAAACAGCCGACCCCACACCTCGGAGCCGAACCCGGCGATGCAGGAAAGTTGCCCCCCGAGATCGCGAAATCCGACAGCACGCACCAGATTGGCGAGGTCGGCGCTGAGCGCGCGCACCGCACCCTCCGGCTCGGCACCGCGATTGACTGTAACGACGAGAAAAATCGCGGCCGGCGTCAGCGGTGCCGCCACCAGCTGCGAAAGCGCGCGCACTTGCACCGCCCGACCAGGCGTCGGCATTCGATCAATCCCTTTCCGGCAAGTCCTCTACGCGGGCGCCGTCTCGGCCGGTTCGAGCCGGGCGGCGCTGACGACCATGCGATAGGTTTGCGCGGCGTACAAGCGCTTAGCGCGCAATCGCGAAACGAGCGAGCGCGGTGTCAGGCCGCTTCTGGCCCCGGCTCGCGCGGATGGTCGCCAGCCGCTCTTGCTGCCACAGGCAGCAGCCGCAGACCCGTTGCTGTGGCGTCACCGCCGACTTTCTAATGAGCCGCTTGACCAAAACGTCCAAAGTCTGGCCTTCGCGGAAACGCTTCAGCCGCTCGATTGCTTTGCGCCGATGGCCGAGGCCGGTGTGCTCGATCGGCGAGGCGTGCGACTGGCCGATCGTGGTGATCGTGAATTCTTCGCCGCGAGCGACTTGCTCGAGCAGAGCGGGTAAATGCGTCTTGGCCTTGTAGGCACTAGAGCGGTTTATAGGTCAGTTGCCTCTGACCCAGAAGTGAGCCAGGAAAATCAATGACTTGACCATGCACTTCTGTCAGACTGACTCTAAAACCGCTCTAATATCCGCGGGCACGCTATTTTCCGACTAATCTCTGACTGGGACGAAATGGCTGAGCGCGCATCGCTTTCCCGCCCTATCATATCGGCTGTCAGACTGATCATAGAACCGCCGGACACCAGGGTGATCAACCGAGCGCAAACGGCGGGGCCGGTTGGGAGCGCGGAATTTGGCTCGAATGCTCGCCACGTATGGGGAAATCTTGAGCATAGCGCTGAGCGCCTGGCCCAGCCGCCGCTCGGCTGTCAGCGATTGCCCAACGGAGGACGCAATGGTCTACAGGAGCGATCGAGTGGTGTGGGGGGCCGTCCTCTTTAGAACCATCAATCCAGCGGTTGTCGCCGGGGCCATCGTCCGACGCAGTCAACGATTGCATTGGACAGATGAAGCCGCCAAAGAAGAAGTGTTCAAATGGATGCGGGAGTTGCCGCAAACCGACCCCGATGCCGGGATCGAGTGGCAAAGCGCTGAAGACGTAATTATTGGTCGTGTCTCCGGCGATCCCGATCATGTTGCCGTGATAAGATCGATGTTGCTTCCATTGGGTAAGCCGCCTCGCATGAGATAATAGACGAGGCTCAGGCCTCTGCTTTTTAGGCCGTCCCGAAAACTCAGGGGGCTTTGCTCATCCCGCCCAAGGCGCGATCAGGTTGTCTCCGTGGGACGGCAGGCCACCTCGGATCACTCGCCGCAATAAGGCTGTGCTGCAAACCCTGAGCGTTTATTTCCCAGGGACGTGCTGCAGAAAATGCAAGACGTCGGTGTTGAACTGTTCGGGATCCTGTAGAAACGAGAAATGGCTGACTTGTGGCTGCAACAGCAGGCCCGCATTCGGGATGGAAGCAGCCATGAACTCCGTATTCGTGCGCTTGATCGCCTCGTCATGATCGGCATCGGCGATCCAGGTCGGCACCGTAATACGGTTTAGATCGGCGGCGGTCCAGTTAGGCTGGGTCTCCCACATCTTGGTGATCTGGGCGAGGAAGGCCTTGTATTGGTACGGGGTCGGCGAGAGCTTTTCGTACTCCTTTTCCGCGCGCGCGATGAACGCGTTGAACACCGGGCTCTTGGCAATATCGGCAACCCCGCTCGGATCCGAATTGGCGGCAAAGGCAAACAGCTTGGAGACCCGCTCCGGATGGTGCATTGCGATGTCGAGGCCGATGATCGCTCCATCGCTCCAGCCGATAATCGCCGCCTTTGGAATCTCTAGATAATCCATCAATCCAATCACATCGGCGGCCATCAGATCATAGCCGTAGGGTTGTTCGTTGCGGGTGCTGCGCCCGTGACCGCGGCTATCCATCACGATAACCCGATAGCTCTTTTGCAAGGCGTGGACCTGGTTGCCCCAATAATCGGCGTTGGCAAGGCCGCCATGCAGCAGAATCACCGGCTCGCCGCGACCAAACGCGGCGTACCAGATTTTTATCCCGTTGACTGGAGCATAGCCGCTCTGCACCGCTTTTGGCAGGCTCGGGGTCGGCGGCAAGGTCATCCATTGCGGTTCGGCATTGGCACCCGCCGCAACCAAAAGGATCGCAAATGTAGCGACAATCCCCCACCGTCGCATCTCAACCTCCCCGATGGCCATACAGCGATGGTATTTTGCCCCGCTTCTCGCGCACAGCCGCGCAGAATGCGTTGGATATGTGTTAACCCTAACGCTAACTTACCCGAACGCGCACGTGCGTTACCACTGATAAGACTTATGCCATTGCTTCCGGTGAGACCAACATCTTGTAGGTGAAGGGCGCATGGCCGGCGGCGATGCCGAAAGGAGCGGAAACCAGCGTGGCGGTGATGGCGGCGATTGAAGCGGAAAACGAATTCGTCGAGGTAGGACTAAGGCCTGTTAGAGCTTGAGTACTGTTCCCATTTTCTGGGGATGACGGAAGGAAACGGCAATCAGGTTTTCACAGATGCGGCGTGGGCGGTATGGGAACCG
>JAFAOB010000310.1 GCA_019238055.1 Alphaproteobacteria bacterium | reverse complement strand
TGTGATAAAAAAATGACCAAGCAGAGGGGGTACATCATGGCTCATCCGATTGTCTATGGACCGGCGGGGAGCACCTATGTGTGGAGTGCGCGGCTGGCACTCGCCGAAAAGGGTGTCATGCACGAGCTTGTCGATGTGCCGTTTGGCAAGCATCGCGAGGAGCCGCATCTGTCGCGCCAGCCCTTTGCCAAGGTCCCGGCCTTTGAGCATGACGGATTCGCGCTGTATGAGACGCAGGCGATCGTCCGCTATGTCGACGAGCGGTTCGCCGGTGCGCCATTACAGCCCGAGGATGTGCACCAGTGGTCGCGGATGAACCAGATCATCGGCATCGTCGATGCCTATGCTTGGCCCAGCATCGCCGGGACGATTCTATTCAACCGCATGTTGGCCCCACGATTTCTCGGCCACGAACCGGATGAGGCGGCAATTTCCCAAGCGCTGCCAACCGCTCGGCTGTGCCTCAGGGAAATCGATCGGCTAATGGAGGATCATCATTTTCTTGCCGCCGATTTTGTCACGCTTGCCGATCTGATGGTGATCCCGCTGCTTTATTATTTCGGGAGCATTCCGGACGGCCGCGCCCCGCTCGCCGAGCACCCGAAACTGCAGAATTGGATCAAGCACATGGAGACCCGCCAGAGCTTCCAGGTGACAAAGCCGCCCTGGTAGGCTCGGAGCCGATTACAAGGGACGCGCCTCGAAACTGGGTAGCCCGGGTCGGTGGCGCGAATGTCATTTCTGGTAAGGGTTGACCAGGCCGCTAACGATCGACGCCAGCACTTCGCGCACTTGGCGCTCGTCGGCCCCCATCAGTACCGCGTCTTCGAGCGCCTCCTGCGCCAAGTCGCGCAATTCGGCGAGGTTCTCGTTCAAAACCTTGATCTTTTCAATGCAGGAAACGGGCTCGCCTTCCGGCGTCCGCCAGACCGGGAAATCGTCGGATTGCGTCATCGCGAATCTCCTCTTGGCGCCGCCCTCATTTGAGACCGCTTGCGCCAGCGCCGGAGCCAGCTCCGACCGGCCCGGGACCGCCGCCCGGTGCCGCTCCGCCCCCCGCATCGGGCTTTTTCTGTCCGCCGCCGGGCTGCGAAAAGATCATTTGGCCTATCAGGTTTTCCAGGCTAACCGGCGCCTGGGTGTATTTGATCTGACCCCCTGGCGGGATGTCCTTTTCCGAACCGCCCGGCACCAGCGACATGTACTTCTCGCCGAGCAGGCTCGACGAGGTGATCTCGGCGACGGTGTCGTCAGGCAATTTGTACTCGGGCGCGATGCTCATCTTTACGGTGGCGAGAAATGTCTTCGGGTCGAGAGATGCGGCCACGATCGAGCCGACCTTGACCCCGCCGATGCGCACATCGCTGCCATCGTGGATGCCCTCGACACTCTGGAACTGCGCCATAATCGGGTAGCCGCCGGTCACCACCGCAACCTGGCTCGTCGAGTAGGCGAAGAACAGGAACAAGGCCGCGACAACAATCACGACGGCGCCCATCACCGTCTCGATCACATTGCCGCTCATCCGCAGATTTCCTCAATCCCGAGCTCGTGCGCCAAGCCACTCCTTACGATTACTCGGGCGTCCACGGCTCGTAATCGCCGTATGAGGGCTCCCGCTTTCCGCCGCGCAGGATCGAGCCGGGCGGGTGATAGGCATAGGGAGTCCCGGTCATATTCGGGCGATGCTCCTTTTCCCACGGATAACGCTTACGCGCCGGGTTCGGCAGCTCGTCAACCGTGTGATGGAGCCAGGCGTGCCATTCGGGCGGAACCTTCGAGCCTTCCGGCGCACCGGCATAGATGACCCAGCGTTTCTCGCGGCTTTCCCGACCACCGCCGCGCATCAATTGCCGCCGTCCCTTCTCGCGGTAGTAGCGGTTTCCGAGACTGTCGGTCCCGACATACTCGCCGCGCAGCCAAGTCAACAGACGCGTGCCAAGAGTCATCGCTCCATCCGTGCTGAAATCGTGGCCGCCGGGCCGCCCCACGGCGGCGCGTTTATCGCATTGCCCGCGCCGAGCGGGCAATAGCCGGGCCGACGTTGCGCTGGCGCAACATATGGTGTGCTTTCGCGCGCGTTCAGCACAATTTCATTTGCTCACATGGATATAGGACCTCTATATATAGATTCGATGATATGGCTGACCGCTATATGTGCTTTTTGCGCCGTCGGCCGACCAACTTTGGCGGGGGAGAGGAATGCATATCGCGCGTCGCTTGACCATGGCCGGCCACGATCCCTATGACGCGGTGGGTTTCCGCACGGCGACCAGCGAGATCCGCAACCCCGACGGCTCGCTCGTCTTCGCGGCCGAGGGCATCGAGGTGCCCGCCGAATGGAGCCAGGTTGCCGCCGACATTCTGGCGCAGAAATATTTTCGCAAGGCCGGCGTTCCGGCCGCGTTGGCGCCGGTTGCCGAAGAGGGTGTGCCGGCTTGGCTGTGGCGCCGGCAAGCCGACGAATCAGCGCTCGCCGCCCTGCCCGAAAACGCCCGCTTTGGCGGCGAAACCAGCGCCCGCCAGGTCTTTGACCGAATGGCCGGGACCTGGACCTATTGGGGTTGGAAGGGCGGCTATTTCGATACCGAACAAGACGCCTCGGCTTTTTATGACGAGATCCGGCTGATGCTGGCGCGCCAGATGGGAGCACCGAATTCGCCGCAATGGTTCAACACCGGCCTCTATTGGGCCTATGGCATCGACGGACCGGCGCAAGGTCATTGGTATGTCGATTACCGCACCGGCGAACTGATCCGGTCCTGCAGCGCCTACGAACATCCGCAGCCGCACGCCTGCTTTATCCAGAGTGTCGCCGATGATCTCGTCAATCAGGGCGGGATCATGGATTTGTGGGTTCGCGAGGCGCGAATCTTCAAATACGGCTCGGGCTCGGGCTCGAATTTCTCGAAACTGCGCGGTGAGGGCGAGCGGCTCTCGGGCGGCGGCCGCTCTTCCGGCCTGATGAGCTTTCTGCGCATCGGCGACCGGGCGGCGGGCGCGATCAAATCCGGCGGCACCACACGCCGCGCCGCCAAAATGGTCATCGTCGACATCGATCATCCCGACATTGAAGCCTTTATCGATTGGAAGGTCGTCGAGGAAGAAAAGGTGGCTGCCCTCGTCGCCGGCTCAAAGCTGGCCGCCCGCCATCTCGCGCGGATCATGGCGGCCTGCCGCGAGGCCGGAGGGGACCTCGCCCGCGCCTGCGACCCGGCGCACAATCCCGCGCTGAAGCGAGAGATCCGCGCTGCCCGCCGGGCGATGATCCCGGAGAACTACATACGGCGGGTCATCCAACAGGCGCGCCAGGGCGAGACCACACTCGCGCTCCGCACCTATGATACCG
>JAFAOB010000250.1 GCA_019238055.1 Alphaproteobacteria bacterium | reverse complement strand
CAAGGATTTCGCCGTCATCCGCTCGGTCCTCTCGACCGCAAGAAAACAGGGATGGAACATCCTCGCTACCCTCATCGCTGATCCCAGCGCTCTGGTCTCACAACTCCGGGTAAGCTGAACCAATCACGCTACCTGGGCAGTTACAAGCAAAGACGAGTTCTCGACGACCGGACGACTGATAGCCATGATGAAGCGATGTGCCCATTTCGAGCCCGTCATAATCGACAAGTCGAGCGCCGTTAGGGCGACCACATCTCCGAGCCGTCGCGTCTCCTGTTCCCAATCGGTGATGAGCTGCTCGGTTACGCGCCGTTCCTGCACCGCAGCCACCGTGCTGCCGTTCTGCGCTTCGCGAAGCTCGCCCGCCCCAAATGGCGAATTGGCTTTTACCATTATCTGCTCCAGGACATTATCGGACTGCCAGAGCGAAACTGAGGCGCAAAAATGAAGAAGGAGTAAAAATAGCTCCGGCAAGAGACGCCCTTTATCGGACTACACTAACTGTATTTTCCGGATAACGCCCTCGTAGGGGGACGCCCGCTGGTCTATTGCGGTCCTCGCCGCCGCTAAAGAGAAACTCTCGAATATCGGCCACATCAATTCCAAACGGGTCCCATTTTGATGGATTGTTTCCTCTTCCGTAGCGCTCCGTGAGGCTCCAGCGGGTCCCGTCCCGTCCCGACCGAGGCCGAGAACTTTTTATGACCAGGTCGGGGTGAGAAAATGGGTGGCCTCAAGTCTGTATGGGTCCCATCGTCCGGGAGGTGGGCAGCGAAGATCCATCCTCGGAATATATTCGCCCACCGTAGACGGTCCCTACGTCATAAGCGGCCATTGGGCGAAGCGGTTCGAAATGGGCCGAGATTGGGAAGGACGGAGTATTCATTCTTCCACGCGAGCAGCTCTAGCCCAGATAGCCGCACAACACCACTTTTTATCATCTTGTGATTTGCCTATCTTGGTTCGAGACGAAGGAAGATTTTCGCTGCACCCACTCACACCTGATAAATCCTCCACATGACGAACAAGGACAAAACCGCCGCTACTTGGAGTGACGTCAAAGCCAAGCTGAGTAATTTTGACCGCGTTGGCCTGCTCGGTCTGATGAAAGACCTGTACACCGCCAGCAAGGACAACCAGAATTTTTTGCACACTCGTTTCGGACTAGGAGGTGATGTGCTCAAGCCATACAAGACCATTATCGATCGCTGGTTGCGGCCCGACGTGTATAAGCATCAGGAATATTCCGTCTCTAAAGCCAAAAAACCAATTTCTGATTACAAGAAGGCCTCCGGCTTGCCGGAGGGTGTGGCCGAGCTGACAGTGTACTATTGTGAGCAGGCTATTAGCTTTAGCCACGAAGTAGGGTTAGACGACGGAGGTTACTACGATGCCTTGGTCCGGATGTTCGAACAAGCACTGAAGACCGTAATGGCGCTGCCCGAGGCGCGGCGCGAATCCTTTCTCGACCGGCTGCAAGACGTACGGGCATCAGGCCAGAGTATGGGTTGGGGTGTCGATTACGCTTTCAACGACCTTTGGCAACGAGCGGGTTTGGAATTCGATAGTTGAGGTAACAACCTGGGGTTAAGTGCACCCGGTTCGGATCAGAACAAGACGATCGTAAGCTCGATAGCCACGCCTTCGATTTCGACTCGTATATGCCGACGCTGATTGGCCCCTCATATCCAGCCTTCTTTCCCAAGCGGGACTCCCGATTTGATGGAACGATCCATGCGCCGTAGCGCTTCAGGAGGCTCGACGGTCCCGATCCCTGGAGCGTGGCCGATTAATGTTGCCATCACGTAAAGGTCGGGCGGACAAAAGGGGTCCCTTAATCCTGGTGGGTCCTATCCAAGGAATCTTCGGCGGGTTCCCATAGGGGAGAATCTGAAAGCTCGACTGATCGCGGCTTCCCTATGCAACAGCTTCGATAACGAAGTGATCGAGTATGCCGTCTTCGGCGACCGCTTCAGCCAAGTCGGCACCTCCTTGGGCGAGCGGATTCGGAAGTTTCTCGATAGCATCCAGCACCAGCCGTAATTTGTCGCGACTCGCTGCTGCCGTGGCCGGTGATCGCGTCATGCAATTCTTCTTCAGTCTTGGCGTTGCGCCACTCGATCTTGCAATAATATCGGAGCGAGTGGTTGGTTTGTAGCGGACCGTTTTTGGATGGGTTCTCGATGCCGAGATTTCGCATCCACTCGCTGATTTCGCGGGTAGCGGCAAATTGTGCAACATCGGTCATGACCGTTCTAACGGATTTGGGATCACTTCGACCGCGCATTTCATGGTCAGGTGCCACTGGGAGCCGTAACCGGCATGCGAATCTTTGGCTCCATGACCCAGGATGTAACGGGCGGTATCGTCATTGACGAGCGGTGTTCTCCCATCTGGACCAAGCGTGTTGCGCAGGATCGAGTGCGCTGTGTGCCGGTGCGAGTAAAATGGTTTTTGCTTATCGGTAATACCGACCGTTTGGCGCAGCCATACAGAGAGTTCGTCGGTGATCGTCCCGGCTCTGCGGCCATAGTGGTCGAGCTTGACCTCTGGAAATAACGGTCCTGGTGGCAGGCTCCGGACGTATTCCAGGAAACCTTCATCGAGCACCGCCTGATGTAGGGCAATCGTCCGCTTCGAGTTCTCGGTCTTGAGCCGCTGGCTCTTGGCGCGATTGCGCGTTGTAATACTGAAGAGCGCGATTCCGTCCTCATCAATCTCAACATCTTTGGTCGTGGCATCAGCGACCTCGGCAGTACGGCAGCCGTGAAATGAACATACCCAATTGAGCCATTTGATGTGCGCTTTGGCATCACGCGCCTTGGTGAGAATCAACCGCCGCTCTTCCAGGGCAAAATCAGCGCGGCTCTCGCTCTTGGCATTGAATTTGACTCGGGCCATTGGATTTGCCGAAATATGCTCGTTCTCAAAAGCATATACGAACAAGGCTTTCACCAGCCGCAGATTGTTGGCAATCGACGGGCCGCTCAATTCCCCTTTCCTGATCATCGCATCGCGCCAATCGCGGCCCTGCTTGAAGGTCACACGCGCCATGTCATCATGACCAGCATGGTTTCGTAGCCATGCGGTAAATCGGCCGACCTTGGCTTTCATATTGGCGATACCATCCTCCGGTGCTTGGGTATTTTCGGCCCACAGCGTGATCATCTCTCCGAAGCTGACGGGAGTGGGTAGGCTCTGTTTCCAGGAAGGCACACCGAGGATTGCATCCATCTTTTGGTCGAGTTTGGCGCACACTCCAACCAGTGCCGGGTTATGACGCAGCACCTCCTGTGGCGTTTCGCCGGGAGTCACGATCGCCGCTAGTTCCCGATGAATCGTATCCCATTCGCGTGCTTCATCGATGGTCTTCATAAACCTATCGATGATCGGAACCGCCAACCGGCTTGCCTCACGTTTGTTGCTGGTACCCAACGCTTTGGTCAAATTGGCCTTGCCAAGTTTGAGTCGAAGCTCAGAAGGGACCTCGACCCGTACCCGGTATTTGCCATTAATTTCCTGTAGATAGGGCATTCTGACGATCCGCATGTGGTTCCGCTCCTGGACTCAAATCCGGACTCACGCAAGGTCGTCAAGTGGCGCAGGATTGCTGGGATCGAAGCTAATTACCGAGCCCGATGGTTATCATCTGCGGTTCGACGCAAACGACCGCGAAAAACTGCCGGAATTTCATGATCTCTCCCAAAGCACAAAAGCGCTGGCACTGACGGCGATGCTAATCCCGATCAGGATGCAGCCAAGGCCGAGCGCCAGCCCCAGATCGCCCTCACTCGTCTTCAGAACGATCGCTGTCGTCATGATCCGCGTGTAGCCCGCGATGTTGCCGCCGACGATCAAGACCGCACCGACTTCGGAGATCGTGCGGCCGAAGCCGGCCAATACGGCGGTCACGACGGAGCGGCGTGTAATCGCGAGAAGCATCCGGATCGACCGCAACCGGGTTGCGCCGTCGACACGCAACGCGCCGCCATATTCCTGCCAAGGCTCCTCGATCGCACGATGCGCCAAGGCGGTGATGATCGGGGTAGCGAGAAGCGCCTGCGCGATCACCATGGCAGCGGGCGTAAAGAGGAGTGCGAATGCACCGAGTGGCCCCGAGCGAGACAACATCAGGTAGAGCCCCAATCCGACAACGACAGGAGGCAAGCCGAGGAACGCATTCGCAAGCAGGATCAGCAATTGGCGGCCGGGAAACCGGCAGATGGCCAACGCCGCCCCGCACGGCAATCCGACAATAGCGGCAATGGCGGTAGCGCAAAAGCTGACCATGAGAGAAAGGCCGACAATGTGCGCGAGTTCGGCCGTCCTGAGCGCGGCCCAGACATCAGCCATTAGAGCAAATTCTTAACAGCTCAAAACCTTATATCACGGGGCAGATTTGCATTCGCATGACGGGTATGTAATGGGAAAACTCCGGCATCTTTTCTGCAATAGCACCTTCGTTGTGGCATGAAATTTAAGCGTCACTCCGCCGCCGATCCGGCCAAAAGGTGATTTCATACAAGCGTCGCATTTCGAGCATCGCTTCAGTGACGCTTTCGCCAAGCTATGCGCGACGGCTGACGATCCCATACAGCGGCACGTCGTCGTTCCGCCGGCGAACGATGATCTCGCATAAACGGTCATCGGAATATCGGATCGACAGGTCGACACCGATGCGCCGTCTCCGTTAACGTCACGATACGTCAGTTCGACAATCCGCAAAATTATCAATTGACGCACGTCACACAGCATATATTTTGATCGTCGTTGAAGCATGGGACGCCTCGTATGGATCAGAAACGTGCGATCGTCGCTCTCGGCGCGCTCGCTCAAGAAACCCGGTTGGCACTGTTCCGGTTGTTGGTCACGGCCGGTCCGGCGGGTCTGCCGGCCGGAGTGATCGCCGAGCGGCTGGGGGTTCAGCCTTCGTCGCTCTCCTTCCACTTGGCACAGCTTGTCCACGCCGGACTGATCACACAGCGTCGATTGAGTCGACAACTGATCTATTCGGCCGAGTACGGCGCGATGAACGCGCTGTTGGCCTATCTGACCGAAAACTGCTGCGGGCGCGATATGGTCAGCGCGCCGGTGTGTGACCCTGCTTCCGGTTGCTGCACGGAAGCCACAGCGAAGACCACAATCGCACAGAAGACAAACCATGGATGATGGTCAGATCAAGGACATGGTGCGCGCCCGCTACGGTGGCATCGCGTCGGCAAGCGAGGCGAGCTGCTGCGCGCCAGCATCCTCCTCGTGTTGCGGCCCAGCGGCCACTTCGCAAGAAAAGGCCCGGCGCATGGGCTATTCCGAGGCGGAGCTGGCGGCGGCTCCCGATAGTGCCAATCTCGGGCTTGGCTGCGGCAACCCGCAGGCAATCGCCGCCATGCGGCTGGGCGAGATCGTTGTCGATCTCGGCAGCGGTGCCGGGTTCGACTGTTTCCTGGCAGCGCGTCAGGTCGGCAACAGCGGCCGTGTGATTGGCATCGACATGACCCATGAGATGCTGAAAAAGGCGCGCGACAACGCCGCCCGCATCGGAACCGACAATGTCGAATTCCGCCTCGGGGAACTCGAACACCTGCCGGTCGCCGATAATACGGCCGACGTCGTGATCTCGAATTGCGTGATCAATCTCGTGCCGGACAAGGAGCAGGTGTTCCGCGAAGCCTTTCGCGTGCTCAAGTCCGGCGGGCGGCTCGCAGTGTCGGACATCATCAACACGGTTCCGTTGCCGGCCGAACTGCAATCCGATCCCGCTTTGCTGTGCGGCTGTGTCGCCGGCGCGGCTCCGGCCGAACATATCGAGGATTGGCTGACACGCGCCGGCTTTGTCGATATCCGCGTGATGGCGAAACTGGAAAGCCGGGAACTGATCAAGAGCTGGGCTCCCGGCCGAAACATCGAGGACTACATCGTCTCGGCCATGGTCGAGGCCCGCAAACCGTGAGCCGGTCGGCCGATATGACCGAGAGGCGCGTCTACAACGTTCTGTTTCTCTGCACCGGAAATTCGGCGCGGAGCATCCTCGCCGGGGTTCTGATCGAGCATTGGGGCCTGCCGTTCGACAAGCTCGACCGCTTGACAATCAAGCGACAGATCGATGAATCGGCCGCCTGCGGGCGGTGCCGAAACTGGAGCTGCCATGACCTCGGTCACTCAAATCAGCCGGCGTCGCGCGACGCCGGCGCTCGGAACTTTTGAGCGCTATCTTACGGTGTGGGTGGCGCTCTGCATCATCATCGGCATCGTTCTCGGCCGGCTGCTGCCCTCCCCTTTCCACGCACTCGGCCGCATGACCGTGGCCGAAGTCAATATTCCGATCGCGGTGCTGATCTGGCTGATGATCGTGCCAATGCTGCTCAAGGTCGATTTCGGAGCATTGCATCGGGTCACTGAACAATGGCGCGGTATTGCCGTGACTGTCGCCGTCAATTGGCTGGTCAAGCCCTTCAGCATGGCCCTGCTGGGCTGGCTGTTCATCGGCTGGCTGTTCCGCCCGTGGCTGCCGGCGGGCGAGATTGGCAGCTATATCGCCGGCTTGATCCTGCTGGCCGCAGCACCTTGCACGGCGATGGTGTTTGTGTGGTCGAACCTGACCGACGGCGAGCCGAATTTCACACTGACCCAGGTCGCGCTGAACGACACGATCATGGTCTTCGCCTTCGCGCCGATCGTCGGGCTGCTGCTCGGTCTGTCGTCGATCATTGTGCCGTGGTCGACATTGTTCCTGTCGGTTATCCTCTACATCGTCGTGCCGGTGATCGCGGCGCAGCTCTGGCGAAGGTTATTGCTGGCACGCGGCGGAGATGCGGCGCTCGCGCAAACCCTTTGCAAGCTCCAACCAATCTCGCTGCTGGCACTACTGGCAACCCTTGTTCTGCTGTTCGGCTTCCAGGGCGAGCAAATCGTCAAACAGCCGCTGATAATTGCACTGCTGGCGGTGCCGATCATCATTCAGGTCTATCTCAATGCCGGCATCGCGTACGCGCTCAATCGGGCGCTCGGCGTACCGCATAATGTCGCCTGCCCATCAGCGCTGATCGGCGCGTCGAATTTCTTCGAGCTGGCGGTTGCTGCTGCGATCGCGCTCTTTGGCTTCCAGTCGGGCGCGGCGCTCGCGACCGTCGTCGGCGTGCTCGTCGAGGTGCCGGTCATGCTCTCCGTCGTGCGGATCGTGCTGTGGACGCGCGGATGGTATGAGCGGCGCATCGACAGTCTGGCAATCTGAGCTTTGGAACGCTGGCGTCATAAATCTATTTGTATTTGTGTCGCGCGCGACAAAAGCTGAAGGCGCATGACCCACTCTGGAAAACAGATCTGCCCAAATTCCGACCGGCCTCGTTCTGGGCGGGCGGCTGGCTTCGCTTCGGTAATGATGAAATTGCCGTAATCACATCCTACACTGTAATCTGAAATGACGCCTCTGGAGCGCGGCACATTATCGAGAAGAGGCGCTTGATTGTGGCTTCGCCGGAAAACAGCACGGTGCAATGCTCCGAGGTCGACGTGCGGGGCTTTCGCCATTCTTGCCGATGCATGGCCGCAATCGAAGAGTCCCAGCACCTGATCTCGACCTGATAAAGCAGGCAAAACGGGAGGGCCGCGCCATCATTCGAGCAATGCGCAGAGTGCCGACTCGCCAATCCTGTCCACCGCCTGGGGGCGCGGGGACAGCAGGTCGTGCGGGCGATCTGCTGTAGATTGGCTGCAGAAAACAGCGGGATCAGCTATCGCACTTCAATGAATGGTTGTAGCTTGCCAGTTTGTCGGGGCGTGGGCCTTGCTCGATAGCCGCGGTCGCGTGGGCGGTACGCGGCCTGGTTCCCCAATTCCGGCAAACGAGGAGGAGAGGAATGAAGCTCAGCGCGCGCAATCAAATCAAAGGGAAAATCGTCGGTGTTCAGAAGGGTCAGACGACCGGCCATGTGCGTATCGACATCGGCAACGGGGTGATCATCACCTCGTCTATTACGAACGAGGCCATTGACGATCTCGCCCTTCAGGTGGGCGACGATGCCATGGCGGTTATCAAGGCGTCCGACGTGATAGTCGCTAAGTAGTGCGCCCTCGATCTCTCGTCACCGCCGCGCTCATCGCCGCAGCGCTGGCGCTTGCAAGCAATAACGCGCGGGCAGCTGATCAAAGTGTTGTTGTCGCACAGTCCGTCGAACAGACGCACACGATCAACGTGGCAATGGTTGAACAGTTGCCGGCGATTGAACAGAAAGTGTCGTTCCTGACCGGCCACGGTCCCGAGCAGGCCACCTACACAGGCGCGCTGCTCTGGTCTGTGCTCGACCGCGCGGGAATGTTGGGCGGCGATCGACGGGCGCGCCTGCGCCGCACAATCCTGGTGACTGGACGCGATGGCTATACCGCTGTGCTCGCGCTCGCGGAGATTGATCCGGAATTCGAAGGTAAGCAGGTTCTGCTGGCCTATCGCCGGGGCGGGCAGCCGATGGATGGACATACGCTGCGCTTGGTGGTTCCGGCTGACCGCCACGGCGGTCGCAGCGTCCGCGATGTCGCACGGATCGACCTCCATTAACCCACCAAGGCCGAGGCGATGGCTGCCCTATTCCAACCAGTCTTGCGTCGCGACAAGGAAACGAAAGGTATCAGCCGATGCGCAGTTTCCGGGCCGCCAACTTCACCGCTTCGACGATCTGCGGATAGGCCCCGCAGCAGCACAGATTGCCCGACAGGTAGTGACGGATCTGGTC
>JAFAOB010000140.1 GCA_019238055.1 Alphaproteobacteria bacterium | reverse complement strand
ATTGACGAGCCGATCGCTGCCGGAGATCGGGCGTAAATTTGGCGGTCGGGACCACACTACGGTCATGCAGGCGGTGCGCCGCATCGAGGAGTTGAAGAATAGCGATCCGGTTCTGGCCGAAGACATCGAACTGTTGTGCCGAACACTCCAGGGCTGACGCGAGCGCAAATCCCGAGCGCGTGCAACCAGCGGCGAACATGAGGCTGAGACGTACCTCCTTATGATGTGATAGGATGACATCCCGTCCATCGGAGCTGAAGTCCGGTGCGACGGGAGCGCCGGCTCCGCGCAGCCGGCGTCGTTAGCCCCGTCAACCAGGCCGCAAGCATGAAACTCACGATCGAACGGGCCGCTCTTTTGAAAGCCCTGGGCCATGTGCAAAGCGTGGTCGAACGGCGCAACACGATTCCGATTCTCTCGAATGTGCTGCTCCGCGCCGATGGTGAGGCGGGGAGGGGCGCCCTTGCACTTAGCGCTACTGACATGGATCTTGAGATCATCGAACGGGTAGCGGCGCAGATCGAGCGAAGCGGCCGCACGACCGCCCCGGCGCACACCCTTTACGACATCGTTCGCAAATTGCCAGAAGGTGCCCAGATCGAGATCGAGGTAAATGACGGACGCAGCGCGATGGTGCTGCGCTGCGGGCGGTCGACCTTTACCCTCGCCTGTCTGCCGCCCGAAGACTATCCAATCATGGCCAGCGGTGAGCTCGGGCATTGCTTTGCGGTAACCGCGGCACAGCTCAAGACTCTGATCGATCGCACCCGCTTTGCGATCTCGACAGAGGAAACGCGCTATTACCTGAATGGGATCTATCTGCACGCCACCAAGAACGACGACGTTCCGGTGCTTCGAGCGGTCGCGACCGATGGGCACCGCCTTGCCCGCGTCGAGATGGTTCTGCCTGAGGGTGCTGCAGGAATGCCGGGCATCATCATACCGCGCAAGACCGTGCTCGAACTGCGCAAGCTGATCGAAGAGAGCGAGGACGAGATCGAACTTGCGTTGAGCGAGACCAAGATCCGCTTTACGGTGGGCGAAGCGATGCTGATCTCGAAGCTGATCGACGGCACCTTTCCTGACTACGATCGTGTGATCCCGACAGCAAACGACAAGGTTCTGGAAGTCAAATGCAAGGATTTCGCCGAGGCAGTCGATCGCGTATCGACGATTACGACGGAAAAGAGCCGTGCCGTTAAGCTTGCCATTACTCCCGGGAGCAATGCCGGCAGCCTCGCGGTGTCGGCGACGAGCCCGGAAAACGGCACAGCAGTCGAAGAGCTCGAAGTCCATTACCTCAACGAACCACTCGAAATCGGGTTCAATTCGCGATACCTGCTGGACATAGCCGCGCAGATCGAGGGCGAGGACGCACAGTTTGTGATGGCCGATTCGGCCTCCCCGACGATCGTTCGCGACTGCGCCGACCGCAGCGCGCTGTACGTGCTGATGCCGATGCGGGTCTGATCGCGTCGGCCGCGAGTGGATAAAAAACCCGACGATCCCATATAATTGTCATGCTTACCGAGGCGCGGGAAGCGCGCCCGAGCAGCGGTGCCGCGGCGGCTGTAGCGTTGTCGAGCCGGTTCGGCGTGGCCCGCCTCGCTCTGACCAATTTCCGCAATTATCGCAGCGCAAGAGTGGCGCCGCGTGATGGCACGGTTGTGCTGACCGGGCCCAATGGCGCGGGCAAAACCAATTTGCTCGAAGCATTATCATTTTTGGCACCTGGGCGCGGGCTGCGGGGAGCAAAATTAGGCGAAGTCGAGCGCCGGCCGCGCAGCGAGGATGTGATTGGAAGCCAGGGCTGGGCGGTTGCAGCCACAATCGACACGCGCTCAGGCACAATCCGCATCGGCACCGGCCGCGATCCAGCCGGAGGCGAGCGGCGGACGGTTCTGATCGATGGTGAACCGGCGCGCAACCAGGGAGCACTCGGCGAGCACCTCGGCGTCGTATGGCTGACGCCACGGATGGACCGATTGTTTGTCGAGGCTCCGGGCGGCCGGCGGCGATTTCTCGACCGGCTCGTACTGGCAATCGACCCGACGCACGCCACCCGGGTCGGCAGCTATGAGCAGGCATTGCGCGAGCGCGATCACCTGCTGCGTCAGGGTCCCGCCGATCCGCGCTGGCTCGGTGCGCTCGAAGAAGTCATGGCGACGCAAGGGGTCGCCGTGGCCGCCGCGCGCCGCGAGGCCGTTCTGCGCCTCGATGCCGCCTGTGCCGAGACTGAAGGCCCGTTCCCGTGCGCTCGGCTGGCATTGGTTGGGACGATCGAAGAATGGCTCGATCAGATGCCGGCGCTCGCGGCCGAGGCAAACTTCGCAGCGGCACTCGCCCAGGCTCGCCGTGCCGATACTCTGACCGGTGGTGCTGCGGTCGGTCCGCACCGCTCAGACCTGCGCGTCACCCTGTCGCCTGCCGCGGTGGCTGCCGAATTCGCCTCGACCGGCGAACAAAAGGCGCTGCTGATCTCGATCGTGCTGGCCCATGCGAAATTGCAGCAAGCTCTGCGCGGCGAACCGCCGCTGCTGCTGCTCGATGAGATCGCCGCTCATCTCGACGCCGAGCGCCGCGTCGCTTTGTTCGGGCTGCTGAGCCAAAACGAGAGCCAAGCCTGGCTGACAGGGACCGACGAAGCACTGTTCGCGCCGCTGCGCGGCCGCGCCCAGTTCCTCTCGGTATACGACGGCACCATAACCGAGGCTTACTCCTGATTTGAAAAATCTTAAACCATCAAAGAAATGATAAATACTTCCAGACCCGAACCGAGGTCTTCGGCTGCCGATCTTCCCGGTCGCGCTTTGCCTGACGCACGGGCTGAGGGTGCCGCAGACAGTCTTCCCATAGCAGCAATCGGCAATGGCGAAGATGCGACCTACAACGAGCAGTCGATCGAGGTGCTGCGCGGTCTTGAGGCCGTGCGCAAACGGCCCGGCATGTATATCGGCGACACCGATGACGGGTCCGGCCTGCACCACATGGTATACGAGGTGGTCGATAACGCGATTGACGAGGCGCTCGCCGGCTATTGCGATACGGTCACCGTAACCCTCAATGCCGACGGCTCGGTCACCGTCACCGATAATGGCCGCGGCATTCCGGTCGGCATTCACGAGGAGGAGGGGGTATCGGCCGCCGAAGTCATCATGACCCATCTCCACGCGGGCGGAAAATTCAACCAAAACGCGTACAAGGTTTCGGGTGGGCTGCACGGGGTCGGTGTATCGGTCGTCAACGGGCTGTCAAGCCGGCTCGATCTGCGGGTTTTTCGCGGCGGCAGGGAATGGTTCATGCGGTTTCGCGAGGGCGTACCGGAAGCCCCGCTGGCTGAGATTGGAGCCGCGCCGGCCTGGCCGACAGGCTCGGATCGTCACGGAGCGGCAACCGGCACCGAGATCACCTTCCTGCCGAGCCGTGAGACCTTCAGCAATACCGAGTTCGATTTCACGATCCTCGAACATCGCCTGCGCGAGCTGGCCTTCCTGAACAGCGGCGTCACCCTGGTGCTGAACGATTTGCGCGGGGTCGAGCCGAAATCCGTCAGCCTACATTTCGACGGTGGTCTCGAAGCCTTTGCCCGCTATCTCGACCGCTCAAAACAGGTGCTACACGCGCCGCCGATCGTGATTCGCGGCGAGCGCGACGATATCCTTGTTGAAATCGCGATGGAGTGGACCGACAGCTATCACGAGACGATGCTGTGTTTCACCAACAACATCCCGCAGCGCGATGGCGGCACCCATCTCGCCGGGTTTCGTGCGGCGTTGACGCGCACGGTTAATGCCTATGCCAATGACAGCGGCATTGCCAAAAAGGAACGGGTGGCGCTGACTGGCGAAGATATGCGCGAAGGCCTAACCTGCGTGCTGTCGGTCAAGGTGCCCGATCCGAAATTTTCGTCCCAGACCAAGGATAAGCTCGTCTCCTCCGAAGTACGCCCGGCAATCGAGAGCATCGTCGCCGACAAGCTCGCGCAATGGTTCGAGGAGCACCCGGCCGATGCCCGCAAGATCGTTGCCAAGGTCGTCGAGGCGGCGGCGGCGCGCGAGGCGGCACGCAAGGCGCGCGATTTGACACGGCGCAAGGGCGCGCTCGATGTGGCCAATCTCCCGGGTAAGCTCGCCGATTGTCAGGAGCGCGACCCGGCCAAAAGCGAACTCTTTATCGTCGAGGGCGATAGCGCGGGCGGCTCGGCAAAACAGGGCCGCGACCGCCGCTTTCAAGCGATTCTGCCGCTTAAGGGCAAGATCCTGAATGTCGAGCGCGCCCGTTTCGACAAAATGCTCGGCTCGGCCGAGATCGGCACCCTGATCGCCGCCCTCGGAACCGGCATCGGCCCCGAAGATTTCGACGCGGAAAAGGCGCGCTATCACCGCATCATTATCATGACCGATGCCGATGTTGACGGCAGCCACATCCGTACATTGTTGCTGACGTTTTTCTTCCGCCAGATGTCGGATCTGATCGACAAGGGCTTTCTCTATATCGCCCAGCCGCCGCTCTATCGGCTGCAGCGCGGCAATGCCAAGGCGGTTTATCTGAAAGACGATGCCGCGCTTGAGGCCTATTGCGTCGAGACAGCGCTGCGTGACGCGGTCTTCACGCAATTCGACGGTGTGCAGCGCGCCGCCAACGATCTGCGCGCGCTCCTCGACGAGGCGCGTCACCAGCGCCGGTCGATCCAGGGGCTATTCACCAAGGTCGGCAATATCGAGGTCGTCGAGCAGGCGGCGATTGCCGGCGCGTTGTCGGCCGATCTGCTTGCCGACGAGGCGCGGGCGGCTGATGCCGCCCGGCGCATCGCCGAGCGCCTCAATCGATTGGCGCCGGAGGTCGAAGGCAATTGGCAAGGCGAGATCGTCACCGGCTCGTCGGGCGTTGAGGGCTTGGTGCTGGCGCGCTCGCGCCAAGGTGTCGAGGAACGGCGGCTGGTCGAGGCCGCGCTGCTGCGATCGAGCGAGGCGCGCCGTCTCGACGCTGAAAGCGACGCGCTGCGCCAGATCTACGAGCGGCCGGGTACATTAACGGCGCGCGACAGAAGCTGGGCGATCAGCGGTCCCGTGAGCCTGGTCGAAGCGGTCATGGATTTGGGCCGCCGTGGCATCGAGGTGCAGCGCTATAAAGGGCTTGGCGAGATGAACCCCGATCAGCTGTGGGAAACGACCCTCGACCCTGAAGCGCGGGCGTTATTGCAGGTCAAGATCAGCCACGCCGACCTCGCCGAAGAGACGTTTTCGACATTGATGGGCGATCTCGTCGAGCCACGCCGAGATTTCATCCAAGCCAATGCACTGAGCGTCGCCAACCTCGACGTGTGAGCTGCATAGACCCCATTTGAGTTCGATCGCACGCGCGGTTCCTCAGTACACGGAGCAATCGCTTAGCGCGTCTAAACCGCACCGATACCGCGCAAGCGGGTAATCTCGTCGGACGAGTAGCCGAGTTCCCGCAACACAGCCTCGGTGTCGGCGCCGAGATCGGGAGCGGGACGGCGCACCGTGCACGGCGCCGTGGTGAATTTGATCGGGAAGCCCAGCATCTTGACGGCGCCGTGGCCGGGATGCTCGACGCTGATTGCCATCTCTTGGTCGATCGTCTGCGGGTCGGCAAAAACTTTGGGCAAGGTCTTGACCCGGTCGCACGGCACCCCGGCGGCGTTCAGTTTTTTGATCCAGTAGTCGCTGGTACCGCCCATGAGCCGCGCCTCGATCGCGGCGTTCATCGCACGACGGTTCGCGACCCGCAGATCGTTGGAGAGAAAGCGCGGGTCGTCGCGCAGTTCGGTGGCATCGAGCGCCTCAACGAGACGTTGATACGACTGCTCCTGCGAGGGCGCGATCGCGATCTCGCCGTCCTTCGTGCGAAACAGGCCATAGGGCGAGACGATCGCATGGTCGTTGCCGTTGCGACCAGGCGGCTCATCGGTCGCGAAATAATTCGCCGCCAGAAATCCGAGCATGCTGATCATCGCGTTGTTGAGGCTGGCGCCGACGGTCTCGCCAACGCCGCTGCGGCCACGTCGCACCAATGCCGCGCAAATCCCGAGCGCGCCATAAAGCCCGGCGACGAGGTCGGCGATTGGCGGCCCGGCGCGCATCGGCGGCCCGTCTGGCTCGCCGGTCACACTCATAAAACCGCTCATCGCCTGAGCGATGAAATCGAAGGAAGGCCGGTCGCGATAGGGCCCATTCGAACCAAAGCCGCTCAAGCTACAATAGACGAGCGCGGGATTGAGGGCGTCGAGCCGCGCTTTGTCGAAACCGATCGCCGCCATGACCCCCGGCCGGAAGTTCTCGACCAACACATCACTACCCGCGATCAGCTTCGCGAGGACCTCACGACCCTCAGGGTGGCGCAAATTGAGGGTCAAGGAACGCTTGTTGCGATTGAAGGCCGCAAAATACCAGCTGAGCCCGTCGCGGATCGCGCCTTGGCGGCGCACCGGATCGCCGGCGCCTGGCGTTTCAACCTTGACGACCTCGGCTCCCATATCGGCGAGCAGCATCGAGCAGAACGGCCCGGCGAGAACGCGGGTCAAATCGACGACGCGAATACCCGAGAGCGGCATTACAATTGTCTGCTGGCTACTCAATCCCTCGGAGGGCTGCAGGCCGCTCATTCCGATTTGGCGGCGTCGGCGAGGAGCCTAAGGGCGAGCGTCAGCGCTGCGTCGCGCACTGCGGTGCGGTTGCCCGGAAAGACGTGACGCTCGGTGCGGCAAGCGCCGTCACGCCGGGCGAGACCGAAAATCATCAGGCCAACCGGCTTTTCGGCACTGCCGCCACCCGGACCGGCGATGCCGGCGATCGATACCGCGACATCGACCGGAGCGCGCACAATCGCGCCCTTTGCCATGGCCGCGGCGGTTTCGGCGCTAACCGCACCGTGTGCTGCGATCGTCGCCGGTGAGACCCCCAACAATTCCGATTTCGCTGCGTTCGAATAGGTCACAAACCCGCGCTCAACGACGTTCGAAGAGCCGGCGATCGCGGTCAGAGCGGCGGCGACGAGACCGCCGGTGCAGGATTCTGCGGTCGCGAGACGCCAGCCGCGGGTGCGGTAAGCATCGAGGACCTCTTCCGCCAAACTCAGGATCTCAGCTGTGAACACGCCAGGCTCCAACAATCGTTGCCGCCGCCAGGACCAGAAGAGCGTAGCCCGCCGCCAGAATGTCGTCGAGCATGATGCCGAGCCCGCCTTTGACGTGTTGGTCGGCCCAGCGCATCGGCCATGGTTTCCAAATATCGAACAGGCGGAACAGCAAAAACCCCGCTACCCAGGCGAGCGGGTTGAAGGGCGCCGCGAGCAGGACCAGCCCTTGGCCGACAATCTCGTCGACGACCACCTCCCCCGGATCCGGCACTCCACGCGCCCGGGCGAAGGAACCGGTCGCCCACCAGCCAGCGCCAAAGGTCAGCGCAATCGCGACGGCAAGCCCCGCCGCACCCGTTCCGGTGCGGAGCATCCAGGCCAATGGCAGCGCGAGGAGCGAAGCCCAGGTGCCGGGTGCGATCGGGATCAGCCCGAGGCCGAACCACGTCGCGATCAGGCTCGCCGGATCGCGCAAGGCGAGGCGGAGAGGGCTCGCAGCGGTGATGGTCACAATGGCAGCCGCACCGTGGCGACAGCCTGAGCGGCGACGCCTTCGCCACGGCCGGTAAAGCCGAGGCGGTCGGTGGTGGTCGCTTTGACGCTGACCCGGTCGGCGGCGATGCCAAGGATCGCGGCGACGCGTTCGATCATCGCCGCGCGATATGGGCCGATCCGCGGGCGTTCGCAGATTATCGTGACGTCGACCCCGGCGACTACGCCGCCCCGCGCCTCTACGAGAGCAGCGGCATGTCGCAGGAATTGCTCGGACGCGGCACCACGCCATTGCGGATCGCTTGGCGGAAAATGCTGGCCGATATCGCCGGCACAAATCGCGCCGAGCACGGCATCGGTCAGCGCGTGCAGTCCGACATCCGCGTCGGAATGGCCGACGAGGCTCGCGCCGTAAGGAATGTCCACGCCGCACAAAACGATTTTGTCACCCGGACCAAAGGCGTGGACATCAAAGCCCTGGCCGACGCGCACATCGCCGAGCCGCGCTGCGAGCAGCCTTGCGGCGGCAGCGAGATCTTCCGGGGTCGTTATTTTCAGGTTCTCCTCATCACCCGGCACCAGTACCGGCATCAGACCGGCCGCCTCGGCCACCGCCGAATCGTCCGTCAAATCGCCGCCCGCGACCGCGCAGTGGGCAGCTCTGATGGCGGCAAAATGGAAGCCCTGCGGAGTCTGCGCGCGCCACAGCCGGGAGCGGTCCACCGTCGTGCGGATCAGGCCATCCTCGGCCCGCTTGATCGTATCGCGCAACGGCAGGCAGGGAATTGCAGCCGGCGCCCGACCGAGTGCGTCGATGACGCGGTCGATTAGCGCTGCACCCGCATAAGGCCGCGCGCCGTCATGAATCAGCACGGATTCCGGTTGATGCAGCGCCATCGCTTCGAGCCCAAGCCGGACCGATTCCTGCCGGGTCGCACCACCGGCACAGGGTGGCAATACTGGCAGCCCCGCAACGGCATCGTCAAATACGGCTCGGTCTTCTGGTCTGATCATGACCTGAACGCCGGCGATGCACGGATGCCGGGCGAATGCCGAAACCGCATGATAGAGCACCATCCGCCCTGCCAGCGGCAAATACTGCTTGGGTCGCTCGCCGCCAAAGCGGCTGCCACGGCCCGCCGCGACGACAAGCGCGTAGACGGATTGCATAGCGGCAAGTTAGTCGAAGCGTTTCGGCTTTGCCACCGCAGGTGTCTTATGTCGCAAACACTGGTTTATGTTGCGGCGCAATAAGAAAAAGCTTAGGCTTTGCTTAATCGATAGGCATATGAAAATAATGCTTAGAAAATGGGCATTGATCTCGGTTTCGCAATCATCGATCAGCCGGTGATCCTGGCGCCGATGTCGGGTGTTTCCGACCTGCCGTTTCGCCGCCTTGTCAAGCGCCTGGGCGCCTCCCTCGTGGTGTCGGAGATGATCGCCAGCGAGGCAATGATCCGCGAGAGCCGCAAGACAATGACGATGGTTCAAAGCTGCGCCGAAGAGCAGCCCATGGCGGTCCAGCTCGCCGGTTGCGAGCCGCACGCAATGGGCGAAGCCGCCAAGATCAATGCCGACCGCGGTGCCCAAATTATCGATATCAATTTCGGCTGCCCAGTCAAGAAAGTGGTCAATGGTCATGCCGGCTCCGCGCTCATGCGCGACGAACTCCATGCCGCACATATCCTCGAAGCAACAGTCAAGGCGGTGAAACTGCCCGTGACCTTGAAGATGCGCACCGGTTGGGACGAAAAGAACCGCAATGCGCCGCGGCTTGCCCAAATTGCGCAAGCTTGCGGCATCCGCATGATAACCGTGCATGGCCGCACGCGCTGTCAGTTCTATGCGGGGTCAGCCGATTGGGCGTTTGTTCGCGAGGTCAAGGACGCTGTAACCGTACCGGTCATTGTCAACGGCGACATCGACACGCTGGAGGCTGCGGATCTCGCCCTCACGCAATCGGGGGCGGACGGAATCATGATCGGCCGCGGCTGTTATGGGCGGCCGTGGTTCCTTCATCAATTGGCAGCTTGGCTCACCGAGCGGCAAAGGATCCCAGATCCGCCACTCGATGAACAGCTGGCGATCGTCGAAACCCATTACGACGATATGCTGGCGCATTATGGGACCGATATCGGCGTTCGCATCGCGCGCAAGCACGTTGGCTGGTACTCGAAAGGACTGCCGGGCTCAGCCGAATTTCGCGCCGCGGTCAATCAGGCGGCCGAGCCGGGCCGTGTCAAAGCGCTGATCCGGAAGTTTTACGAGCCTTTACTGTCGGCCGCGACGGCATGACCACGCCTCCCCGTCGGCGCAGCGGCGGCAAGCCTGCCCCTGTCGCGGCCCCACTCGACGCATCGACGGTATTGGCAGCACTCGCCAATCCCGTCCTCGTCATCGATCGCGATGGTTTCATCCGCATGGTCAATCCGGCCGCCGAGCAATTTTTCGGCACCGGCGCGCCGGCGCTCAACGGCGCAGCACTCGCCACCCTATTCGTTCCGCACAGCCCGCTGTTGGCGATGATCGATACGGTGCGCCGCGTCGGCAACACGATGTCGGAACATGATGTCCTGCTTGAAGGACCACGCTTTGGCACGCGCATCGTGACGATCCAGGTGACACCGCTCGCCGATGCGGCGGATCAGCTGGTGCTGAGCCTTCATGAGCGCTCGATGGTCGACAAGCTTGATCGCCAATTAACCCACCGCAATGCCGCCCGGTCGGTCACCGCGATGGCCGCCATGTTGGCGCATGAGGTCAAGAATCCGCTCTCCGGCATTCGCGGCGCAGCCCAGCTCTTGGAACAGGACGCAGGCGAGGGGGGCCGGCAACTGACCCGTCTGATTTGTGACGAAACCGATCGCATTGTCGCTCTCGTCGAGCGGATGGAGGCTTTTGCCAGCGATCGGCCGACCGTGCATGAAGCCGTCAATATCCACGAGGTACTGGAGCGCGTTCGCAAGGTGGCGCAGTCGGGTTTCGCGCGTCATGTCAACTTTGTCGAGGAGTATGATCCCTCGCTGCCGCCGGTGTATGGCAATCGTGATCAATTGGTTCAGGTCTTTTTGAACCTTGTCAAGAACGCCGCCGAAGCGGTACCGAGCGCCGAGGGCGAGATCATCCTGACGACCGGTTACCGCCATGGCTTGCGGCTCACAGGTCCGGGCGGCGAGGTGCGGCGCCACCTGCCCCTTATGGTTGCGGTGACCGATAACGGTGCCGGCATTCCCGAAGACCTGCGGCCCCATCTGTTCGACCCTTTTGTCACCACCAAACGCAACGGAACTGGCCTTGGTCTTGCACTGGTGGCCAAGGTGATCGGCGACCACGGCGGCGTCATCGAATTTGACAGCCAGCCCCGTCGAACCGTGTTCCGGGTGTATTTGCCCGTGGTCGCGCAGGACGGTATCGGATGAAGGCTTCGACAATCCTGGTGGCCGACGACGATCGGGCGATCCGAACGGTGCTGAGCCAGGCGCTGGGTCGGCTGGGGCACGACGTCCGCATGACCGGCAACGCCACGACCTTGTGGCGGTGGGTGGCCGATGGCGAAGGCGATCTCGTCATCACCGATGTGATCATGCCGGACGAAAATGGTCTCGACCTGATTCCCCGCATCAAAAAGATCAGACCCGATTTGCGCATCATCGTCATGAGTGCGCAGAACACTCTATTGACCGCGGTCAAGGCGACCGAGCGTGGCGCGTTCGAATACTTGCCCAAGCCATTCGATCTGCACGAGCTGATCAATGTCGTCGAGCGGGCGCTGGTGGCGCCGCATCAAAACCCGGCAACCAGCCCCGATGACGACATTGAGGATCAGCTGCCGTTGATCGGCCGCTCGCCTGCGATGCAAGAGATCTATCGTGTGATCGCGCGATTGATCGGGACCGATCTGACGGTGACGATCCTTGGCGAGAGCGGGACCGGCAAGGAACTGGTCGCGCGCGCGCTGCACAATTACGGCAAGCGCCGCAATGGTCCGTTTGTCGCCATCAACATGGCGGCGATCCCGCGCGAGCTGATCGAAAGCGAACTGTTCGGTCACGAAAGAGGCGCCTTTACCGGGGCGACCGCGCGCGGCATGGGGCGCTTTGAGCAGGCGCAAGGCGGCACTCTGTTTCTCGACGAAATCGGCGATATGCCGCTCGAAGCGCAAACCCGATTGTTGCGCGTTTTGCAGGAAGGGGAATTCACCGCTGTTGGCGGGCGCGCGCCAATCCGTGCCGATGTTCGCATAATTGCAGCGACCCATCAGGATCTGCGCAGCCTCATTCACCGGGGCCTGTTCCGAGAAGACCTTTTTTATAGATTGAATGTGGCCCCGATTCGGCTGCCGCCGTTGCGTGAGCGCAGCGCCGACATCCCGGCGTTAGTACGGCATTTTGTCGCGCAGGCGGTGCGCGAAGGCCTGCCGCCGAAGCGGCTCAACGACGCTGCGATGCAGCGGCTGTGCAGCTACAGCTGGCCGGGGAATGTACGCGAGCTCGAAAACTTGATTCGCCGGTTGGCCGCCCTGTATTCGGAGGACGTGATCGGTCTCTCGGTCATCGAGGCCGAACTCGGCGAGATGCCGGATGCCGTCGAACCGGCCCACAATGTCGGCGAAGGCCTAGCCGGCGCGGTCGAGCATCACATCCGCAGTTATTTTGCCGCGCATAAGGGCGGCCTGCCGGCAGCCGGCCTGTACGACCGCGTATTACGGGAGGTCGAGCGGCCGTTGATCGTCTTGACTTTGGGCGCAACGCGCGGCAACCAGATCAAGGCTGCCCATTTGTTGGGATTGAACCGCAACACCTTGCGCAAGAAGATCCGCGAGTTGGACATCCCGGTGGTTCGCGGGCTAAAGTAGCGACGGGTACCGCTATCCGACAGCATCGGCCGCTTCGATTGAAGTGAGGGGAGGCTGTGCGGCGCGTCGCCCGCACCAGCGGCTCTTGAGTTGCAGCGCTGCGTATTAGGGGTCCGGCATGAAGCTGATGCGGCGGGTTCGGGTATGGGCCGGCCGAATCGGTCTGTGGCATAAGCTGGCGATCGCACTTGTGATCGCCGCCCTGGCCTCCGGTGTTACGACATATCTCGCGCTGACCGGGGAGCCGCCCTTCGCCAAAAAGCCTCGCGCGGTTCTGTCGCTCTTCAACCTCGACCTCGTATTGCTGCTGGCGCTTGGTGCCCTGATCACGAGCCGGTTGCTGCAGGTATGGGCCGAGCGGAGGCGTGGGCTAGCCGGTTCGCGGCTGCAGATTCGTCTCGTCGTGCTGTTCGGGCTAATCGCGGTCATTCCGACAATCATCGTCGCGATTTTTTCGTATCTGTTCTTCACCTACGGCGTCCAATCGTGGTTCAGCGACCGCGTACGCACCGCCATTTCCAACTCGCTTGCGGTTGCCGAGGCCTATCTGCACGAGCATCAGCAGGCAATCCGCGCTGATGCGCTGGCAATGGCTAATGATCTCAACCGCGATGCTGTCGAGCTGGAATTAGACCCAACCCGGCTCGAGCAGGTGGTTTCGGCCCAGGCGGCGCTGCGCGGGCTGACCGAAGCCATGGTGTTTGACCGCGCGGGTCACGTCTTGGCGCGGTCGAGCCTGTCCTTCACGCTTGGCTTTCAACCGGTGCCGGACGGCGCAATGCACGTCGCCGACGAAGGCGATGTCGCGATCATGACCAGCGACAGCGACGATCGCGTGCGGGCGCTGGTGCGCCTCGACCAGTATGGTCCAGTCTACCTTTATATAGGCCGCTACATTGAACCTAAGGTACTCAATTATATGGAGGAGACTCAGCGTGCGGTAGCCCAATACGAGCGTACAGAAAACCAGAGGTCGGGCTTTCAGGTCACATTTGCGCTGATTTTTCTTATGGTGGCGTTGCTCTTCTTGGTCGTGGTGGTCGCAATTGGGATCAACTTTGCGATGCAGCTGGCCATCCCGATCAGCCGTCTCGCGACCGCGGCGGAGCAGGTGCGCGCGGGTGATCTCGCAGCGCGCGTACCAGAAGGCGAACGCGACGACGAATTGTCTTCGTTGAGCCGCGCCTTCAACCGCATGACGAATCAGATCGAGAGCCAGCAACGCGAATTACGTGAAGCCAATCGCCAGCTTGATGAGCGCCGTCGCTTTACAGAGACGGTATTGACCGGGGTTTCGGCCGGGGTGATCGGGCTCGATCGCGATGGCCGAGTTTATCTGCCTAATCGTTCGGCCTCAGTCCTACTTGGGGCTGATCTCGAACAGTCGATCGGTTGTCATCTTGCCGAGGTCGCGCCGGAAATGGCGAATCTGCTCGATGAAGCCGAACGGCGCCCTGACCGGCTGGCGCAGTCACAAGTCCAGCTCGCCCGCGGCAACAGCACGCGCACTCTGTTGGTACGGATCGCTGCTGACCAAGACGAGTACGACATCAGCGGCTTTGTGGTGACCTTCGACGACATCACGGAATTGCTCTCGGCCCAGCGCAAGGCCGCCTGGGCCGATATAGCCCGCCGCATTGCACATGAGATCAAGAACCCGTTGACCCCGATCCAGCTCGCCGCAGAGCGGTTGCGCCGGCGGTATCTGAAAGAAATCAGAGAGGACCGCGAGACCTTCACGATTTGCACCGACACGATAATTCGGCATGTCGGCGACATCGGCCGCATGATCGACGAATTTTCCGCCTTTGCGCGCATGCCGGCACCGGTCTTAAAGCCCGAAAACCTGGTCGAAATCACGCATCGTGCGATGTTCCTGCAACGTACGGCGCATCGCGAGATCACATTCGAGACGAGGTTCCCCGATCATTCTGTAATGCTCAACTGCGACGCGCGGCTGGTCGGCCAAGCCATTCTCAATATCGTAAAGAATGCGATTGAGGCGATCGAAGCGCGCATTGCTGAAGACAAGGACGGCGCGCCCGGTCACGTTCTGGTATCGGTCGAGAGGGAGCGGGGACAAGCGACAGTGATCGTCGAGGACAATGGCAAGGGTTTGCCAAACGGGGGGCGCGAGCGGCTGACCGAGCCTTATGTAACGAGCCGAGCCAAAGGTACTGGCCTCGGTCTCGCCATTGTCAAAAAGATCATGGAAGATCACGGGGGTGAGCTGATGCTTGAAGACGGACATCCGAACGGGGCAAGGGTCAGGCTGGTTTTCGTGGTCGAGGCACGGGCGACCGAGCGCGGGCGCGATGACGATCGGCCGCTAGCCTTGAGCGATGCCGCCGATGGCGCATGACATCCTGATCGTCGATGACGAGGCCGACATCCGCATGCTGATCGCGGATGTACTGAGGGACGAGGGCTATCAGACGCGGGAGGCCGCCGACAGCGCTCAGGCGCTGGCGGTGATCCATGCGCGGCAACCGACCCTGGTCATCCTCGACATCTGGTTGCAGGGCAGCGAGCTCGACGGGATCGAAATTCTGAAGTTGTTGCGCGCCGAGATGCCATCGGTCCCGATCGTCATGATCAGCGGACACGGCACCATCGAGAGCGCGGTCGAGGCAATCAAACTCGGCGCTTACGATTTTATCGAAAAACCGTTTGAATCCGACCGTCTGCTGCTTGTTATCGAACGCGCGATCGAGGCCGCCCAGCTGCGGCTTGAAAACGAAGAACTCAAATTGCGCGCCGGCGGCGATGTCAATCTGGTCGGGGTCTCACCAGCCGCCAATCAGCTTCGCCAGCAAATCGAAAAGGCAGCGCCGACCGGCAGTCGGGTTCTGATCACCGGCCCGCCAGGCTCGGGCAAGGAGGTGGTCGCGCGGTTGTTGCACCTGCGCTCGCGCCGAGCAAAGGGCCCCTTTGTTCCGGTCAACTGTGCGACAATGCGGCCTGAGCGGCTCGAAATCGAGCTGTTCGGCACCGAATACAATATCGATGGTGCACCCCGCAAAATCGGCACGTTCGAACGCGCGCACGGCGGCACCTTGTTTCTCGACGAAGTCGCCGATATGCCGCTCGAAACGCAAGGGAAGATCGTCCGCGCCCTGCAGGAACAAACGTTTGAGCGGATCGGTGGGTCGAGCCGGGTCGAAGTCGATGTGCGAGTGGTTGCTTCGTCAAATCGTGAACTCGCAGGCGAGATCAGCGCCGGCCGGTTCCGCGAGGATCTGTTCTATAGACTGAATGTCGTCCCGATCAGAGTGCCGCCGTTGCGCGAGCGGCGCGAAGACATCCCTCTCTTGGCGCGCCATTTTATGACACGCTCATCCGAGGCCGCACGGCTCGCCCCGCGCGAGATCGGCGAGGATGGGATGGCGGCGTTGCAGGCCTATTCGTGGCCCGGTAATGTGCGGCAGTTGCGCAACATCATCGATTGGCTGTTGATCATGGCGCCCGGCGAAGCCCGCGAGCCGATCCGTGCCGATATGCTGCCAAACGAGATCACCGCGATCGCACCGACTGTCGTCAAATGGGAAAAAGGCGGCGAGATCATGACTTTGCCGTTACGCGATGCGCGCGAGGTGTTTGAACGCGAATATCTGCTGGCGCAGGTGACGCGGTTTGGCGGCAACATCTCGCGCACCGCCGCCTTTGTCGGAATGGAGCGCTCGGCCTTGCACCGCAAGCTGAAATCCCTCGGTGTCTTCGGCAATGATCGTGCGCTGAAGCTCGGGATTTAGGGCCAATGTCGCGCATTGCCTATGTCGATGGCCAGTATGTACCGCATCGCCTAGCCGGTGTGCGTATCGAGGATCGCGGTTACCAGTTTGGCGATGGCGTGTATGAGGTGCTGGCGGTTTGCGGCGCTCATCTGGTCGACGAGGCGCTGCATTTGGCGCGGCTGGCGCGCTCGCTCGCCGAGTTGCGGATCGCAGCACCGATGTCGGAGGCGGCGCTGAAGCTCGTCGTGCGCGAGGTGATCCGCCGCAATGGTGTGGTCGACGGCATCGTCTATGTGCAGGTGACGCGTGGCGTGGCGCCGCGGGAGCATGCGTTTCCGAGGACGGCCGAACCGGTTTTGGTCGTCACCGCGCGACGCAAGCGGACAACCGATCCGCGCTTCGGTACCCAAGGCGTCGCGGTCATCACGATCCCCGACATCCGCTGGCAGCGCTGCGACATTAAATCAGTGGCGCTGATTGCCAACGTTCTTGGCAAACAGCGCGCTCGCGAGGCCGGGGCCTTTGAGGCTTGGCAGGTCGATCGCGACGGCTTTGTGACCGAGGGGACGTCGACCAACGCCTGGGTCGTGACCAACGACGGAACCGTCGTGACCCGCCAAGCCGATCATGCGATCCTCAATGGTGTGACCCGCCGCGCAGTGATCGACATCATCGGGGCCGAGGGCTGTCGCCTGGTCGAGCGGCCATTTAGTGTGGCTGAAGCGAAAGCCGCGCGCGAGGCCTTTCTAACCAGTACGACACTTGATCTCTTGCCCGTCGTGCGTATTGATGACGACGTTATCAGCAACGGCGAACCGGGACTCCTTACCCTTCGATTGCGCGAACGTTATCTGGCTCACGCGGCGGCCAAATGAGTGCTTTGACCGCGACCGTCTTCGCGCGCCCGCAAGCGATCCTGTTCGATTGGGACAACACGCTGATCGATAGCTGGTTGACGATTCACGACGCGCTGAACCACGTCATGGCAGTGATGGACAAGCCGCTGTGGTCGCTCGCCGAAACGCGTGCCCGCGTACGACTCTCGTTGCGGGAGAGCTTTCCGCTGCATTTCGGCGATCGCTGGGAAGAGGCGAGGGGGATTTATCTCGACCGGTTTCGCGCCATTCATCTCGAACGGCTTACACCCTTGCCGGGATGCGCCGAGATGGTCGAGGCGCTTGCCGGCGAAGACATTTTCCTTGGTATCGTCAGCAACAAGACCGGCGCGCTGCTGCGCCTCGAGGCCGAGCAACTCGGCTGGTCGCGCTATTTCGGCCGTATTGTCGGGGCCGGCGATGCCCTAGCCGATAAGCCCGACGCAGCGCCGGTGCGGCTCGCACTCGAACCGAGCGGCGTCGATCCGGGGCCAGGCGTGTGGTTTGTCGGCGATACCGGGGTCGATATCGAATGTGCTGCCAATTCCGGCTGCGTCTCGGTGTTGTTGGGACCTGATCTCGCCGCGGAAGAGCGCCTCCGACACACGCCGCACTTCACGTTTACCGATCCGACAGCGCTGCTGCGCTTTGTCCGGGGCTTGTGATTCATTTTGGCGAAACCATTTCGGGCTTTGGAACTGGCGGTGCAGCGCGCCGGCTACCGGCCGAGCTGGGCTATTCTGGCTTGGCTCTAAAAAGGTGAATGGGGGATACCCATGTCTGCGGAGAAGTCACAAAACGTCCAGGACGTGTTTTTGAACCATGTCCGTAAAAACAAGACCCCGGTTACGGTGTTCCTGGTAAATGGCGTAAAGCTGCAGGGGATCATCACCTGGTTTGACAATTTTTGCGTGCTGCTGCGGCGCGATGCGCACTCGCAGCTGGTCTATAAACACGCGATCTCGACGGTGATGCCGGCACAGCCGATCCAGTTGTTCGAACCGGGGAGGGAAAGCGAGGAACTCTGATTACTTACGAAACCAACAGCACCTTTGCACCAAACGGCACGGCGAGCGGCCGCGCCCTCGTCGTGCATCCCGCAGCGAAATCTGCGCCTCGACAAATGAATGGCGAGGCCGCGCGTTCGCCCGAAGCGCGGCTTGAAGAGGCCGTGGGGCTTGCGCGCGCAATCCATCTCGATGTCGTCCGCGCCGAAATTGTCCGTATCTCTCGACCCCGCCCGGCAACTCTATTTGGCGAGGGTAGTGTCGAGCATCTGGGCGAATGCATCAAGGACGACGCGATCGAGCTGGTCATCGTGGACGGTGCCTTGTCGCCGGTCCAGCAGCGCAATCTCGAAAAAAGCTGGCAAGCCAAGGTTATCGACCGCACCGGGCTGATCCTCGAAATCTTTGGCGAGCGCGCCTGCACCCATGAGGGGCGGCTGCAGGTCGAGTTGGCCGCGCTCTCGTATCAGCGCTCGCGCCTCGTCCGGTCGTGGACCCACCTCGAGCGGCAACGCGGCGGCTTCGGCTTTTTGGGTGGTCCTGGCGAAAGCCAGCTCGAAATCGACCGCCGGCTGATCGGCGAGCGCATCGCACGGCTCAAGCGCGAGCTCGACGGCATCAAGCGCACCCGGGCCTTGCATCGCGAAGCCCGCCGTCGCGTGCCTTATCCGGTGGTGGCACTGGTCGGCTACACCAACGCGGGCAAATCGACATTGTTCAACCGACTGACCCGATCGGCGGTCATGGCCGACGATATGCTGTTCGCGACCCTGGACCCGACGATGCGGCGCGTTGAACTGCCGTCCGGCCGGACCGTGATCCTATCCGACACGGTCGGGTTTATCTCGGAATTGCCGACCCACCTTGTCGCCGCTTTCCGGGCTACGCTCGAAGAGGTGACCGAGGCCGATCTCGTTATCCACGTGCGCGATGCGCACCACCCTGACAGCGAGGCGCAGCGCCAAGACGTGCTGGCAGTGCTCGCCGATCTCGGGCTGCCGGACCATGGGCTTGATGACCCTGGGCTTGATGGCGGCGGCGATCAGCGGATCATCGAGGCGATGAACAAGATCGATCTGCTCGATGCAGCAGCGCGCGCCGGCCTCAAAAACCAGATGCTGCGTGATCCGGACCGGGTCGCATTGTCAGCAGCGACGGGCGAAGGCTGCGATGATCTCTTGTCGCTGATCGACCGGCGGCTCGAAGCCGGCACCCGGCCGGTGCGTCTCGACATCCCGTTGAGCGATGGCAGCACGCTCGCCTGGGTCTACCGGCACGGTGAGGTGCTTGGCCGGCGCGACGACAACGATGCGGCCCATCTGTCGGTCCGCCTGTCCGAAGCCGACATTGCCCGCCTGCGCCATCACCAGCGGGCGCACTAACGGTTATTTGCTCTGGACACGCATCATGTGCGTGTGACCGTGTTGCCGATCCGAGGTGAAGCCGAGCGCTTCCCAGAAGGCCTCGCTCCCGGCTGCGGCGTTAACAACGATCGGGCGGCCGGCGCCTCTCGTCTGGTCCAGAACAGAGAGAGCGAGCTGGCGAGCGATGCCGCGCCGTCGAAAATCCTTGGCCACATAGAAACGCCGCATCCGCAGAGCGCCGGGAACGACAGGATCGCGGGTTATGCCGCCGACGCCGACCAAACGGTTATCGATATAGGCAGCAAACAGCGCTTCGCCCGGGCGGTTGAACCGCATGATACCGGCACTCCATTCCGCGGCGAGCCTGTCGAGCATACGGTACCCCTCGTTGCGCGCCCCGTCGCGTATCGCGTCGAATGCTTTCGGGAGTCTATCGATGATAGGTTCCAGCCTGACGTCCGTCTGCCCCTCACCCTCCCGCCGCGCGAGTCCCTCCCTCTCCCCGCTTGCGGGGAGGGGGTGAGGGGCGGCCGCACGCGGTTTCTCGTTCGCCTTGGCCTCCTGCCACAGCTCTTCGAGAGCGTCGAGATCGTGGCCGATACCACGTTCGGCCGCCATTGCCTCGACCCGGCGAAAGCGCCGCTCGAACTTATTCGTGGCTCGGCGCAACGCCGCTTCGGGATCGATGTCGAGCTTGCGCGCAAGGTTGGCCGCAGCAAACAGGATGTCCCCCATTTCGTCCTCGATGCGGGCGTGATCGGCCGCACCGTCGTGAGCTAGCTCGGCTTCGAGTTCGTCGATTTCTTCCGCGAGCTTAGCGATGACCGGCGGTGCGTTCGGCCAGTCGAAGCCGATCCGCCCCGCGCGTTGCTGGATCTTGACGGCGCGGAGCAGGGCAGGGAGCGCCAGGGCGACGCCGTCGAGCACGCTCGCCGCAGCGCCAGCCGCAGCGGCCTTGGCGGCACGCTCCTTCGCCTTGTGCTCCTCCCACGCCGCAGTCTGCGCTGCCGCACTCCTGACCTCGGCGTCGCCAAAGACATGCGGATGGCGGCGGACCATCTTGTCGGCGATCGCCGCGGCAACATCAGTGAAATCGAACCGGCCGGCCTCTTCCGCCATGCGCGCGTGGAACACGACCTGAAACAACAGATCGCCAAGCTCGTCCTTGAGCGCCGTCATGTCACCGCGCGCGATCGCATCGGCGACCTCATAGGCCTCCTCGATTGTGTAGGGCGCAATTGTCGCGAAATTCTGCTCGCGGTCCCACGGGCAGCCGCGCTCGGGATCACGCAGGCGCGCCATGATCACCAGCAATCGGTCGAGGGCAGGGGTCATGCGCTGGCCAACGATTGTTTCTGAGTGAAGGTCGTCATCAGGCACAATGGAATGGTATCATGCGGCGGGAATATCGTTCCACGAGTGGCCAAATGACCAAGGACGAGCTGCTTGTCGTGCGTCGCGCCTACGCGAAGCAAGTCATGGCGGCGGCGGGCGCCGCCGACCAACGGGTTGAGGCCGCCTTTTCGGCCGTGCCGCGGGAGCATTTTCTGGGTCCGGGTCCATGGCCGATCCTTCGCTGGTTTCGTGGATATGCGCCGACCCCCAGCGATGATCCGGTGTATCTTTACACAGATGACCTCGTTGGAATTCTTCCCGAGCGCGATCTTAATAATGGCCAGCCCTCTCTCCATGCCCATCTGATCGCCAGTGCTGCGCCGAACGTCGGCGAGCACGTCGTCCATATCGGCGCGGGAGTCGGCTATTACACGGCGATCCTCGCGGAACTCACTGGGCACACCGGGGCAGTGACGGCAATCGAGTTTGATCACGGGCTTGCCGCGCGCGCCCAGTCCAATTTTGCGGGCTCGGCCAACGTCAGCGTGGTTCACGGCGACGGCTCAGCGATCCGGTTTGCGCCGGCCGATGTTATTTATATCAATGCTGGCGCGACGCAGCCGGCGCAGTCCTGGCTTGACGGCCTTAAGGATGGTGTTCGTCTGATCCTGCCATTGACAGCGCTGCCGGCGAAGGATGGAGAGGTTCACCGCCGCGGTGCGGTGTTTCGCATCGAGCGTAACGGATCCGACTTTCTTGCGCGGTGGATTTCGCCAATAGCAATCTTCCCCTGTGAGGGCGCGCGTGACCCCGTCTCCGAAACCGCACTTGCCGAAGCGTTCAAGGTCGAGCGCTGGCGCGAAGTAACGCGGTTGTACCGCCGCGATGATCTGCCCCGGGAGCAGTGCTGGTTGCGGGCACCGGGATGGTGCCTGGCATATCGTTGACCCGACCGCACCGTTTTCCGACATCGCAAGCAGATGGGCGAGGGCAGGGATCGCGGCTCTCTCCATCCTTTGCCTCAGCGGATGCCGCCCTGCGCTGCCCAGCTGCGGATCGAGCGGCGGTAGCCTTCGGCCAATGGCAGCCCGTCGAGTTCGTCGAGCACAAACAACCCAAAGCGCCGATGCTCGCCACTGGCCCGCATTTCACCCGGCGCGGCGCGGCGCACGCCATAGGTCACGATCAGGACCTCGCGGCCCGGCAAAACCTCATAGACCCAGCTGTCGAGGATCGTCGCGACGGCAACGGCGGCGCCGAGTTCCTCGGCAACCTCGCGCACGAGGCCGGCCATCGGGTCCTCGCCCGCTTCGAGCCGGCCGCCCGGCAATTCCCATTCCCCGCGCTCGTTTTCGAGCAGTACCACGCGGTCCGCTTCGAACAGCACCGCCTTGACCGAGACCGGGAACAATTTGACATCGTTTGCCGCTGCCGCGGGCTTCAGTGGCTTCCACAGGAAGAAGCGGCGATGATCGGGCGGATAGTCGAGCGCGCCGTAAACCCGATAGCCGAAACGCGGATAAAATGCTGGCCCCTGGAACGAGAAGGTGTCGAGCAGCGCCGAATGGCAACCGCGCTCGGCGGCACGCTCTTCGGCCAGAGCCAATAATTGGCTGCCGATGCCGCGACGCCTGAGGTCGGCATGCACCCACAGCATCGCGACAAACAGCCAGCCCGCATAGGTCGAGCCGACCAGCGCGGCCATGATCTCGCCCGCTTTGTTGCGGACGAACAACCCGGTTTGCGAATAGCCGGTTTCGCCGAGAAATTGCCTGTTATAGGCATCGAGCGCCATGCCAACGGCATGGCAATCCGCCGCCGAAGGCTGTGTCTCGATGCTGAGCCGCAATCCAGGAGGCAAATCCACCGCAATCTCCGATGCCGCGGCTGCCATCGGCGCGGCCGCACGATCATAGCATGCGCTTGCTCGCAATACCGCCTGGTTCGGAGCGACGCCGCATAGACCTCGACTGTGCCGATCCTCAAATCTTGAGCTGCGCGCCGCGGGCGAGGCGAGGGCGCGCAGCACAGCCGTGGGATCAGCTCAGGAACGCGTCAGTAGGGCGCTCGTTACCGTCGCAACCGGAACGGAGCACCGCCATGGCGACCGACAAAAAACGCGAGCTCGTCGACTTTTTGGTCAAGAAAGCCTTCAACCCAGTCCTGCACGCCAATCCCGGCGGCAAGCGGGCCGGCACGGCGTTTTTTGGCGGCCCGCAGGCGGGCGGGTTCGCTGGGCTGCAGGCGGAAAAAGCGCGCGTCCCTTGGCGAACATCAATCTCGTCAAATTGCCGGACGAGATCTCGGATGACCAGGCGATCCTGCTTAGCGACATTGTCCCGATCGGATGGTTTGGCCCGGACCTCGCAGATATTGAGGAAGGCCACAGTGTCGCGGTCTTTGAGTGCGGGCCGGTCGGTCAGTTCGCGATCGCGTCGGCGCGGCTGATGGGGGCGCGGGTCATTGCGGTCGATCGGCTCGACGACCGGCTCGCTATGGCGCGCCGTCAGGGAGCCGAGACGATCAATTTTGACCGCGAAGACCCGATCAAGACGATCCTCGAGCTGACCGGCGGGATCGGCGTCGACCGCGCCATCGATGCCGTCGGGATCGATGCGCAGCACGCGCAGGCGGGACCGGCCCATAAGCAGGCCGAGCAGAAACAGAACGAGCTGGCGCGCGAGCGGGAAGAGGCAACGCCACAAGCCAAAAAAGAGGGCGATCACTGGGTCGCTGGCGACGCGCTGAGCCAGGTGCTCTCATGGGCGACCGAGGCGCTGTGCAAGGCCAGTCAGCTCGCGATTATCGGCGTCTATTCACCGACCGACCGCGTCTTTCCGATCGGCCAAGCGATGAACAAGAACCTGACGATCAAGATGGGCAACTGCAATCATCGCCGCTATTACACGACCCTGATCGATCTGGTGCGCACCGGCGCGCTCGACCCAGCCAAAATCCTCACTCAGCACGAGCCGTTGCAGAACGCGATCGAAGCCTACAAGGCGTTCGACCAGCACGAGCCGGGCTGGATCAAGATCGAGCTGAAGCCCGCAGCCGCCGCTGCTTGACCAGTTCATGTTGCGAGGCAAGGCGCTCGCGATAGCGGGCGCTGCCGACACAAAAGTGTCCACGTAAAATACAAATGTCAGTAGCTCCCAATTTTAGAAACATCAGTGCGCCGGGTTGGGTGCGAAGGCGTGAAGCACGATCGTAACGCTGTACACCGGTGTGGTGACGTTAGCCCGTCTTGGCCGATTGGGCCGGGTCGAGCGAGGTAAATGGCTGATATCTTTCGATCAGACCCTCGAAGGTCTTCACTACACCGGGGATGACGGTACGATC
>JAFAOB010000207.1 GCA_019238055.1 Alphaproteobacteria bacterium | reverse complement strand
CCGCGGTCGGTGTCGATAGCAACGACAACGTCTATGCTTTCAACCGCGGCGAGCACCCGGTCATGGTATTCGACCGTGAAGGAAATTTTCTGCGCTCCTGGGGCGAAGGCCAGTATCCGCGGGCTCACGGCGTCCATATGGGGCCCGACGATTCGATCTATCTGACCGACGATGGCGGGCATTTCGTCCGCAAATGCTCGCTCGACGGCAAGGTGCTGCTCGAGCTCGGCGTGCCCGGCAAGCCGGCGCCCTATATGAGCGGCGAGCCGTTCCACCGCTGCACCCACACCGCCTTGTCACCCAAAGGCGAGATCTATGTCTCGGACGGTTACGGCAATGCCCGCGTCCACAAATATTCGCCCGACGGCAAACTGTTGATGTCATGGGGCGAGCCCGGCACCGATCCCGGCCAGTTCAATATCGTGCATAATATCTGCACCGACGCGGATGGCTGGGTCTATGTCGCCGATCGCGAGAACCATCGCGTCCAGGTATTCGACGGCAACGGCAAATACGAGACGCAGTGGAACAATCTGCACCGGCCGTGCGGGCTCTATATGGATTATACCCGCCATCCAGTCGCCTATATCGGTGAACTCGGGCCGGTGATGCCGGTCAACCGCAACAGCCCGAACCTCGGGCCGCGGGTCAGCATCGTCGACCATCAGGGCAAGCTATTGTCGCGCATCGGCGAGCCGCATGCCGGCACCACGGCGACCGCCTTTCTCGGGCCGCACGGACTTGCTGTCGACAGCCGCGGCGATCTTTACGTCGGCGAGGTGTCGTGGACGCAATGGCCGCAATTCTACCCCGATAAACCGCGGCCGGATTACATACGCTCGTTGCAGAAATACGAGCGGGTGCGCTGAGGTCAGATTGCGGCCATCCCAATGAGCCGGCTCGACGAGGCTCTCACCCGCCTCGAACGCGCTGTGGCCCGGCTTGAGGCCATTCTCGGCGGCGGAAAAGACGCGCACCATAACGTTGAAGCCGAAGCTGAAAGCGGCTGGCCGCCGGCCGCGACGGGGGAAAGCAGCGCCGCGCCCGATGGCGGATCGGCCGGACTTGGCAGGGTAGCGGGGGAAGGGACAGAGGGATGAGCCAGGTGTCGGTGACTGTTAACGGTCACCCGTACAAGATCGCTTGTGAAGACGGGCAGGAGCCGCGTATCCGGCGCCTTGCGCAATATGTCGATGCTCGCGTCGGCGAGTTTGTCAGAGATGTCGGCCAGGTCGGCGAGGCCCGACTGTTATTGCTTGCGGCGCTGGTGATTGCCGACGAATTGTCCGATGCAAACGAGGCCTTGCAGCAGGAGCAGAGCCGCAACCGCGCCGCCCGGATCGAGGTTGACGGTGCGGTCAATGCTGCCGCCGGTGGGATTCACGGCCTTGCCCAGCGGATCGAGGCTATTGCAGCCCGCCTGGAGAGCCCCTAGCTCTTGGGCGGGGTGGGGCTGCGCGGTGCGTCAGGCCGCATGTTGCCCCGGGGCCGATACATACCTCTTGGGTGCTGTCCCTGTCGAAGTCGTGGCTCCGATAAATGGCGCCCACCTGCTACGGCGGGCCACGGAGGAGTTGCACGCCAACGGCCGAGGCGGCTCCACCCTGCAATGCCGGTTCAGCGCAATGCCGGTTCAGTGGGCGGGCAATTCGGTGCGGTGATCGTGAACATCCTGTTTTGCGGCGATGTGATGGGGCGACCGGGGCGCGATGCGGTCAAGCGATACATCCCGGAACTGCGCCGCGACTTCGCTCTCGATCTGGTTGTCGTCAATGCCGAGAACGCGGCCGGCGGCAATGGGCTGACCGAGCGTCTGTGCGGCGAGTTCTATGATTGCGGCGTCGACGTATTGACAACCGGCAATCATGTCTGGGATCAGCGCGAACTGATTAATTATATTGCTCGGGACCCTCGGGTGTTGCGCCCGGCGAATTTTCCTTCCGGCACACCGGGCGCCGGCTGGCGACTGCACCCGTTCGATGACGGGCGCACGGCTCTCGTCATCAATCTGATGGGCCGCTTGTTCATGGACGCGCTCGACGACCCGTTTGCCAGGCTCGACGCGATCCTCGCCGATCATCCATTGGGCTGCGGGCCGACAGCGATCCTCGTCGACATGCACGCCGAGGCGTCGAGCGAGAAAATGGCGATGGGTCATTTCGCCGATGGCCGGGTCTCAGCGGTGTTTGGCAGCCATTCGCATATCCCGACCGCCGACGCCCAGATCTTTCCTGGCGGTACCGCTTATCAGACTGATGCCGGGATGTGCGGCGACTATGATTCGGTGATTGGCTTGCAAAAGGCGCCGGCGGTGCGCCGGTTTGTGACAAAAATGCCGGGCGAGCGCCCGCAGGTCGCGGAGGGCGAGGGTACGCTGTGCGGCATTCTGCTTGAGACGGATGATGCGAGCGGTCGCGCTTGCCGGGTCGAGCCGATGCGGATCGGCGGCCGGCTGACGCCGCACCGGCCGCGGCCCTGGCCAACCGCGAACAGCGCCGGGGCCGGTTCAGCCTAGGATGCCGGCTCCCGAAAGCCCGCCGAAAATGCCAAGCAGGCAGGTCATGACGGCGATGGCGAGCACCGCCGCGTAATATGCGCCGGCGATTCGCTGCCCTCTTGGCAAGGCTCGACGCGCGAGTGCGATCAAAAAGCCCAATACCACCGGCAACAGCAGCGCGTTCATCACCTGCACGGCGACATTGAGCGAGACGAGGTCCGGCCACAGCCCGACAAACAGCGCTCCGCCGATCACGCATATCGCATAGACGCCGTAGAACCAGCGCGCCTCGAACGGGCGCTGCTCGAGCGAGCGGCGATAGCCCGCGACTTCGCCGAGACCCCAGGCAAAGGCCAGCGACACGACAATGGCTGCGACTATCCCGGCGCCGAGCACCCCGGCCCCGAAGACGGCATTACCGACGGTTGTGCCAAGAAATGGGGTGAGCGTCTGCGCCATCTCGCCAATCGTGTTGAGCGTCGCGTCCGGCGTGCGTTGGCCTATCGTGGCCGCGCAGGCAATCAGGATTGCCGCCATGACGAGCTGGGTGACGATCGCGCCGATCGCGGTGTCCCAGCGCGCGGCGGGGAGGTGTTCAGGGCGAAGCCGCTTATCGGCGATTGCCGACTGCTGGTAGAAGATCATCCACGGCATGATCACGGCGCCGATATTCGCCGCCACGAGATAGGCGTAGGCCTTGCTGTGCAAAGGGATGTCGAGACTGCCGACGATGATGGCATGCGCGTCCGGATGCGCCTGCCAGGCGACAAAGAAAAACGCGAACTCGAACAGCCCGACCGCGATCGCTACCCGCTCAACCCGGCGATAGGACCCGGTCAGCACCACCGCGAGCAGCGCTGCGGCGGCGATCGGCAACGTCAACCCGCGCGACAGCCCGTAGAGTTCGCCGATGCCGGCGACCCCGGAGAATTCGGTCAGCAGCGCCCCGGCCGTTGCGATTCCAAGCCCACAAGCTGAAATCCAAGCCCAGACCGGCCCGAAGTTCTCGCGAATCAGCTCGCCATGCCCGCGCCCGGTAAAAATCCCGAGCCGCACCGTTAGCTCCTGTACGAGGTAGAGGATCGGCACGAGGACGAGCTGCAACAGCAACAGGCGATAGCCCCACTGCGCCCCGCTCTGGCCCGCGGTAATGACGCTGCCGACGTCGGTGTCGGCCAGCATGACGACGATGCCGGGTCCGAATACCGCGAGAAACCGCCTGGCGGTCGGTGGCGTAAGCCGTTGGCCCGTAGATGAAGGCGGTGCGATGATGCTCATCGGTGTTAACTACAACTAATTCTTATTCGCATTTGCATGTAACCGAGCGCTCCGATTCCTGCAAGAGCCGGCAGCGCGCCATCGGAAATAGCCATCGGCGCGATTTCGCGCATGGTTTCACAGTGTTTGGAAGCGGTTGTCGGCAGTGCCAGCTATGCGCGGGGGCGCCGCAATCCTGCCATATTGGGTTGTTAGCCCGCCTTCCTACTTTATAAGCGGTGGCATTGATTGCGCTCAGAGCGCAGCGAAACCGCGCAGAGGACGATGGCTGGCCATTCTCAATTCAAGAACATCATGTACCGGAAAGGTGCGCAGGACAAAAAGCGCGCCAAGATCTTTACCAAGATCATCCGGGAATTGACGACTGCGGCGCGCACCGGGTTGCCCGATCCGGCTGCGAACCCGCGCTTGCGGGCGGCAGTGCTGGCGGCACGGCAGGCCAATATGCCCAAGGATACGGTCGACCGCGCAATCCGGCGCGGCGCCGGTGGCGAGGGCGATGCCGCTTATGACGAGGTGCGTTATGAAGGTTACGGCCCGGGCGGCACTGCGCTCATCATCGAAGCGCTGACCGACAACCGCAACCGCACCGCAAGCGAAATCCGCGCCGCGTTTACCAAGGCCGGCGGTGCGCTTGGCGAGACCAACAGTGTCGGCTTTCTGTTCGATCATGTTGGCGAGATCGTCTATCCGGCCACCACGGCGAGCGCTGACGCCATGTTCGAGGCGGCGATCGAGGCGGGTGCCGAGAATCTCGACAGCGACGCCGAACAGCACACCGTGACCTGTGCCCCGGTCGATCTCAATTCGGTGCGCGACGCTCTTGAACAGCGCTTTGGCCCAGCTAGTTCGGCGCGGCTCGTATGGCGGCCGAAAACCACCGCCTCGATCGACGAGGAAACGGCCGTCAGCCTGTTCAAGCTGCTCGAAACACTCGAAGACAGCGACGACGTCCAAAACGTCTATTCCAATTTCGAGGTGGCGGAGGACGTCATGGCGCGGCTTGGCGCCTGATCCGGCATCGGGGGGAGGGGCGGCTGCGAGAATGCGTGTCTTGGGGCTCGATCCCGGGTTGCGGCACACGGGCTGGGGAATCATCGATGTCGACGGGAATCGTCTCTCCCATGTCGCCGATGGTGTGGCGCACCCAGATGCGGATCAGCCGCTTGCGACGCGTCTCGTCTTGCTGTTCCGTCAGATCGGCATGGTCCTCGAGCGCTTTCGTCCGGACGAGGCCGCGGTCGAAGAGACTTTTGTCAACCGCAACGCCGCCTCGACCTTAAAGCTCGGGGTCGCCCGCGGCGTGGTCTTGTTGGCGCCGGCCGAACGCGGGCTGCCGGTCGCGGAATATTCGGCCAACCTGATCAAAAAGGCGGTGGTTGGGGCCGGCCATGCCGACAAGGCGCAAATCCAGGGAATGGTGCGCCGCCTGCTGCCCGGTTCCGCCGCGGGCGAGGCCGACGCCGCCGACGCACTCGCGGTGGCGATCTGTCATGCGCATTACGCCGAGACCCGGCGCGCCTGGAAGGTTCCGGCCGGGAACAAATTTGAATGATCGCCAAGCTCGCCGGCATCCTTGACCAGATCGCAGCCGATAATGCGATCGTGGATGTGAGCGGGGTCGGCTATCTCGCCTTCTGTTCAAGCCGCACCCTTGGCCGGCTGCCGCCGGTCGGGTCGCCGGTGCGGTTGTTGATCGAGACACACGTCCGTGAGGACCATATCCATCTTTACGGCTTTATCGATGCGGCGGAGCGCGACTGGTTCCGGCTGTTGACGACGGTCCAGGGGGTCGGCGCTCGGCTGGCCCTTGCGGTGTTGTCGGTCCTCGGCCCGGCCGAGCTCGGCCTCGCAATCCTGTCGCAAGACAAGGCGTCGCTGGCCCGTGCCGAAGGTGTCGGCCCGCGGCTTGCCGCTCGCATTGTCAACGAATTGCGCGACAAGACCGGCGGCCTCGCGATCAGCGCGCAGGCTGGACCAATCACCCCTTCGGTCGAACCCATCGGCAACGGTCCTGCCGCCGATGCGGTCTCGGCTCTCGTCAATCTTGGCTATCGCCGGGCCGAAGCATTTGGCGCTGTCGCGACAGCAGTGAGCCGCCTCGGGCCCACGGCCAGGGCTGAAGAGTTGATCCGCGCCGGCTTGCGGGAGCTGGTGCCGGGGGCGCAGTCATGAGCGAGACAGAGCGCCGCATCATCGATCCGACAATCGCCGAGAGCGATGCGGCTGAGGGCCCGTTGCGCCCGCAAACCCTGGCCGATTTCGTTGGTCAGCGCCGCCTCTGCGACAATCTGCGGATCTTTATCGAAGCGGCAAAAAACCGCGGCGAAGCGCTCGACCACGTGTTGCTGTCCGGCCCCCCCGGGCTTGGAAAAACCACCTTGGCCCAGATTGTGGCGCGCGAGATGGGTGTCGGGTTTCGTGCCACCTCGGGCCCAGTGATCCAGCGCGCCGGCGATCTCGCGGCATTGTTGACCAACCTCCAGCCACGCGACGTTTTGTTTATCGACGAGATTCATCGACTCGCGCCGGTGGTCGAAGAAATCCTCTACCCGGCGATGGAGGATTTTCAGCTTGATCTAATCATCGGCGAGGGCCCTGGCGCGCGCTCGATTCGCATCGACCTGCCACATTTTACGTTGGTCGGTGCCACAACGCGCTCGGGGCTGATCAGCCGGCCGTTGCGCGAGCGCTTTGGCATCCCGCTGCGCCTCGTTTTTTATGAACCGGCCGAATTGGCCGTAATCGTCGCTCGCGGCGCGCAGAAGCTGGCTTTCGATCTCCGGCGCGACGGTGCCGCGGAGATCGCGCGTCGCGCCCGCGGGACGCCGCGGGTCGCCATGCGGCTGTTGCGCCGGGTACGCGACTTCGCGGCGGTTGAGGGCCTGGCCGAGGTCGACGCCGCTGACGCCGATTCGGCGCTTTTACGCCTCGATGTTGACAGCAGCGGGCTCGACGCGATGGACCGCCGCTATCTGCGCTGCGTTGCCGAGCGGTATGGCGGCGGGCCAGTCGGGATTGAGACTATGGCGGCCGCACTCGGGGACGAGCGCGACGTCATCGAAGACGTGATCGAACCATTCTTGGTCCAAGAGGGATTTGTCCAGCGCACGCCGCGCGGGCGCCTGTTGACCCGCCTTGCCTTTCGCCACCTTGATCTGCCGATGCCGGCTTCATTGCCGGCCCAGCTCGACCTCCTCGCCGGTCTGCCGTTCGCCGAAGGCGAGGAGACACCCTGATTTCAAACATCATCCAAAAGACGCCATAAAAGGTATCAACAATGCAGCCCTCAGCCTTCGAAGCTTTGCCGCTCGGCGGCACGGTTCCTCATGATCTGTCCATCATTGCTTTGTTTTTGCAGTCGGACACCATCGTCAAAACCGTCATGTTGATCCTGCTTCTGGCTTCGTTCTGGTCATGGGCGGTGATCTTCGACAAGGTGATTCGCCTGCGCCGCTTGCATCATGCGGCGGCGAATTTCGAGGAAAGCTTTTGGTCGGGCGGGTCGCTCGACGATCTCTATGAGCGCGTCGGCCAGCGCCCGCCCGATCCAATGACCGCGGTATTTTCTGCAGCTATGCGTGAATGGCGGCGCAGTGCTGCAAAAGGCCTGCTCAGCACCGCGATCATGCGCGCGAGCCTACAGCAGCGAATCGAACGCGTCATGAATGTGACGGTGGGCCGCGAGATGGAGCGGGTCGAGCGCTTTATGGCTTTCCTTGCCACGGTCGGCGCGACCGCCCCCTTTGTCGGCCTCTTCGGAACCGTCTGGGGCATCATGGACAGCTTCCAGTCGATTGCTGCCTCGAAGAACACCAGCCTCGCGGTCGTCGCCCCTGGAATTGCCGAATCGCTGTTCGCGACGGCGCTGGGGCTGGTCGCTGCGATCCCCGCCGTCATCGCCTACAACAAGCTTGCGACCGATTTCGGACGCTATGCCGGACGCCTCGAAGCATTTGCTTCGGAGTTCAGCGCGATCTTATCGCGTCAGCTCGATGAGAGGCCGTGAGCCGTGGCGCTTTTGACGCTCAACAACCGAGGGACGCGCGGGCGCTATCGGCCAATGGCCGAAATCAATGTGACGCCGCTCGTCGATGTCATGTTGGTGTTGCTGGTCGTGTTTATGGTTGCAGCACCGCTGCTAACCGTCGGCGTTCCGGTCGATTTGCCTCAGACACAGGCCCCGCCGATCACGGATCCAAAGGAGCCGCTCGTCATCTCGATCAATGCCGAGGGCCGCGTCTTTATCCAGGATGCGGATGTCGTGCCCGATGCTCTGGTGCCGCGTCTGCAGGCAATCACCGGCGAGAATCCTGATGCGCTTGTCTATGTCAGGGCGGACAAATCGATCGATTACGGTCGCGTGCTCGAGGTCATGAGCCTGATCAGCGCCGCCGGCTATCGCAAGGTGTCGTTGATCGCCGAATCGCCCAAGGGCATCTCCCGGAAATCCGCCGCTGACCAATCCGGCCGGACCACGGTCGCAACGGCCAAGCACTAACCCAGTCGCCCACTCTCCCAGCATGACCCTAGCGGCCGCAGAACCGTTGCCGATGCCGGAACCGGATTTTCCTCCGCCGATGCCGGACGGCATTGTCGGACGCGGCTTCGCGCTATCGGCGGCTCTGCACGTTGTTTTCGGGACGATCCTTATTCTGGGACTTCCGACGCTGTTCCATCCCCGCCCTCCCGAAGAAATGCCGATCGCGGTCCAGCTGGTGACGATGGGATCGGAGACCCGAGCAACTCATCCGAACCCAGTCACGCCACAGCGCTTGGCGAAGCTTGAACCGCCGCTGCCCGGACCGCCTGCGGAAAAGCCCGCGCCAGAGCCGATGCCGCCGAAACCGGCACCACCGCCTTCGACTGCAGAAGCGCCGCCACCACCGCCCGCCCCGGCGCCGCCGCAACCCAAGCCAATGCCGCCCGCTCCTACGACACCGCCTGTGGTTCAGCCAAAGCAGGCGGAAGCGCCACCACCGCCGCTGCCACAACCAAAGCCACTGCCGCCCCGGCCGTCACCAAAACCGGCCATCTCAGCAGCACCGCCCCGGCCACCAGTCGAGCGGCTCCAGCAGATGGCTCGCAATGAAGCCAAGGCCGAGGCGAAGGAATACAAGCCCGGGCAATTCGAGGCGTTGTTACGGAACCTTGCCGCGCAAGACACGCCGCCCTCGCCCACGGCGCCGCCGCAGACGACGCATGTCGCACCCGGCAGAGCATCGGCGCAACCGCACGCGCCGCTTGGCAGCCAACTCAGCGCCAGCGAGATGGATATGGTGCGAGAGCAGATTTCGCGATGCTGGAACATTCCTGCCGGCGCGCGCGACGCGAAGGAGTTGGTTATCGAAATCAGGGTTGCGGTGTTGCCCGACGGCAATGTTGAGCAGGCGACAATCGTCGATCAGGGGCGCACTGCTACCGATCCTTTCTTCCGCGCCGCCGCGGAGAGCGCGCGCCGGGCGTTCTTCAACCCGCTTTGCCGGCCGCTGCGTCTGCCTGCCGAAAAATACGAAATGTGGAAAAACATGGTCGTCGATTTCAGCCCAAAGGATCTCCTATGAACAAAAGCCCGCTCGTTGCGATCGGCGGGATGATCGCATTGATGGCGCTGCTATTGTGCCCGTGCAACGCGGCGCACGCGGCATTGCGCCTCGACATCACCCGCGGCCAAGTTCAACCCATGCCGATTGCGCTTCCTGCCTTCGCCGGTGGCGGTGGCGAAGCGCAAATCGGCGGCGAGCTTGCCGGAGTGATATCGGCCGATCTCGAGCGATCGGGCCTGTTCCGGCCCATCGACCCGCGCAGCTTTATTCAGAATGTATCGGCGACCGATGGCACGGCGCCGCGGTTTGGCGACTGGCGGCAGATCAATGCTCAGGCGCTGGTGACAGGGACAATCCAGACCCAGGCTGACGGACGGCTCGGGGTTCAGTTCCGGCTGTGGGATGTATTTGCCGAGCAGCAACTGACCGGCTTTGGTTACACGACAACCGAGCAGAACTGGCGGCGCATCGCTCACATCATTGCCGACGAGATTTACAAGCGCATCACCGGCGAAGAAGGATATTTCGACACGCGGATTGTCTATGTCGCCGAATCCGGGCCGCAGCAGGCACGGGTAAAGCGCTTGGCCATCATGGATCAAGACGGCGCCAATAATCATTATTTGACGGATGGACGCGCGCTGGTGTTGACTCCCCGTTTTTCTCCGAGCGCACAGGAGATCACCTACCTTTCCTTTGCTGGTCGGCAACCTCGCGTCTATCTTCTCAATATCGACACTGGCCAGCAAGAGATGATCGGCGACTTTCCTGGCATGACTTTTGCGCCGCGTTTCTCGCCGGACGGCAATCGGGTGGTTTTGAGCCGCGCCGTCAACGGGGTCAGCAATATCTACACCTTCGATCTGCGCACCCACAGCGCGACGCGGCTGACCGACGATGACGCGATCGATACCTCGCCGTGCTACTCGCCTGATGGCAGCCAGATCGTCTTCAACTCCGATCGCGGCGGTTCTCAGCAGATTTACGTGATGAGTGCCAGTGGTGGCGGCGCACGGCGTATTAGCTTCGGATCGGGAAAATACGGAACGCCGGTGTGGTCGCCGCGCGGCGACTTGATCGCCTTCACCAAAATCGACGGTGGCCAGTTTTATATCGGCGCCATGCGTCCGGACGGCTCAGGCGAGCGGTTATTGACGCAAGGTTTCCTGGTGGAAGGGCCGACCTGGGCGCCGAATGGACGGGTGCTGATGTATTTTGCCCAGGGGCCATCGGATTCGAGCGGCTATGGCGGCTCGCCGCATCTGCAAACGATCGACTTGACTGGATACAACCAGCGCGATGTGCCGACGCCGGGGGGCGCGTCCGATCCGGCCTGGTCGCCTCTGCTGCGCTGAGCCATAGCCGCAGCCTTTTTCACGCTGTTATCGAGGGGGAAAACAGCATGCGCGTAAAATCGGTTGGACTGCCGGGCTTGTTGGCGGGGGCCCTGTTGCTGGCGGCCACGGCTTGCAGCAGCACGCCCGAGACCCCGCCGGCGGCGGGGCCGCCCGGTGCGGTTGGGCCGGGAGGGCCAGGTGGAGCGGGCGGACCGGGCGGGGTCGGCATGGGGGCGGTAACGCCGGGCTCGCAGCAGGATCTGGCGCAGACTGCCGGGGACCGAGTCTTTTTCGCGTTCGACCGGTCCGATATCAGCCCTGAAGCGCAGCAGACGCTGCAGCGGCAGGCCGAATGGCTGCAGCGATATCCGAACGTTGCGGTAACCATCGAGGGCCACTGCGACGAACGCGGCACCCGCGAGTACAATCTTGCCCTCGGCGAGCGCCGTGCCAATGCGGCAAAGCAAGTTCTGTTGGCTGCCGGGGTTGCGCCCGCGCGCGTTTCGACGATCAGCTATGGTAAGGATCGCCCGCTCGTTCCCGGCTCGACCGAGGAGGCCTGGGCTCAGAACCGCGTCGCAATTACGACGGTAAACTAAAGCTATAGCGCTTCCCTGGCCGCGCGGATGAGCCAGATCGGATCGAACTGGTGCTTGGCGAGACGGCTGCATGAGGGGGTGTCTGCGACGGGCCCGCGGCCTGAAACCGGGTTCTGAGCGGTGCCAAACGCTGTCTTTTCGCCCAAAACCCGTCCTAAAATAATATGGGATCCGTGCTCGGCGTTCCGTCGCGGCGCTGCCGCGCATTCGAAGAGGCTCCGCTGATGATCCGGCGCTCTGTTCGGTCGCAAGTCTGCCCCGCAGTGCTGTTCATGCTTCTCGCACTCATGGCAGGCACGGCAGCGCAAGCCCAGGACGCGACGACCCAGGAGCGCCTCGACCGGCTCGAACGCGATCTCAGCATGCTGCAGCGCCAAGTTTATCGCAGCAGCGGGGGTGAGGCGCCGCCGAGTGCGGAAGGCGGCGGCAACACCGCCGTCGATTTGCAGGTCCGCATGGACCGGCTTGAACAGCAGATGCGCGACTTGACCGGGCGGGTCGAAGACGAGGCCAACCAGGTTCAGCAGCTGCGCCAACGGCTCGAGCAGATCAACAGTGATATCGATGTCCGGCTTGGACAAAGCCAGGGGGGAGAGTCGGGCTCGGAACCGCCGCCACACCCGGCCGGTGCATTGACCGGCGCGCGGCCGCCTTTGTTCCCCGGCCAGGCATCGCGGATGCCGTATGGCGCGCCACCGCCGCCTCCACCCCCGCCGCCGGGCTATGGTACATATGGTACGCTGACGCCGCCCGGCACCGACGCTGAGACCACACCCTATCCTGGCCCGATCCAGCTGACGCCGCCGCGGGTCGCGAGCGCCGGCAGTGCTGACACCTTGCGCCCGCCGGGGTCCGACACGATGCCTCCGGTCTCTGCTGCGGCTCAATACAATGCGGCCTTTGGGTTACTAAGGCAGGCCGACTATCCGGCGGCTGAACAGGCGCTGCGCAATTTTGTTCGGCAGCACCCGAGTGACCCGCTCGTCGGCAACGCCCAGTATTGGCTTGGCGAAAGTTATCTGAAGCGCGGCAAATACACCGAAGCCGCCGCCGCCTTTGCCGATGGCTACAAGCACTTCCCAAAGGGGCCAAAAGCGGCAGATTCCCTGTTAGGGCTCGGGCGATCGCTCGCCGGCGCCGATCAGAAGCACAATGCCTGCATCGCATTGATGCAGCTCGATCACGAATTTCCCCATGCGAGCAGCGCGATCAGGGATCGGGCGACGCAGGAGAAGAAAAAGCTCGGATGCTGAGCCCAACCGCGTCAGAGAACCCAATTGCATTGGCGGCACCGCTCGGTCTCGCCGAGTTTGCCGAGCAGCTTGAGCGGCTCGCTGTTTTTGAAACCGCACCTTTTGTCGCCGTGGCCGTTTCGGGCGGACCCGATAGCCTCGCTCTCGCAATACTGGCCGATTATTGGGCAAGGCGGCGCGGTGGCTGGATATGCGCGCTGTCGGTTGACCACGGACTACGGCCCGAAAGCGGCGCCGAGCTCCGCCAAGTGGCGGAGTGGCTGGCGGCCCGTTCGATCCGTCACGAAATCCTCGTCTGGGACGGCAAAAAACCGAGGAGCCGCATCCAGGAGGCGGCGCGTACGGCGCGCTATCGTCTTTTGGGTGAGTGGTGCCGCCTGCAGGGCTGTCTCCATCTGCTGATCGGCCACCATCGCGAAGACCAAGTCGAAACCTATTGGTTGAGGCGCGCGGCGCGCAGCGGCCCCGATGGCCTGGCGGCGATGTCGGCGGTTCGCGAGATTGATGGTTGCCGGATCCTGCGCCCGCTGCTCGATATTGCCAAGACGCGTCTTGTGGCGACGCTCGCTGCGGAAAATCAATCCTTTCTCAGCGACCCGAGCAACCGCAATCCGGCGTTCGCTCGCGCCCGGCTGCGTCAGAACGGCACTGATGCCAACGTCGAGGTCACACTCGCGGAGGTCCGCGAGCGCGGCCGCGAGCGGGTCACGCGCGAGCACGCTTGCTGTGCGCTTCTGGCGCGGGCGGTGGCGCTGCACCCGGCGGGGTTCGCCGTGCTCGATCCGGAAGTGCTGCTTGCGGCGCCGCCGGAAGTGGCTGAACAGGCATTGTCCGCGCTGGTGACGGGTCTCGGCGCCAGCCGGTATGCGCCGCGGCGGCGCAGCCTCGCGCGGCTGCGGCTGACACTCGCCGGCGCGGCCGCGGGTGGACGTGTTCTCGGTGGTTACCGGTTTGTCGCTTGGCGCGGCCGTATCTTGGTTTTGCGTGAACTCGCCGCGGCCGCTGCTCCGGTGCTGATCGCGCCGGGAGATCACCTTTCTTGGGACGGTCGTTTTGCCATTTCATTGCCGATAGCGGCTCGGCCGTTGACCGTGGGCTATCTTGGCGAGGATGGGCTCGCAGCGCTGCACCACCAGCCGCGCGGCCCCGCGCCAAGCTTGCTGCCGGCGCTTATACATCCGGTTTTGCTGGGGTTTTGGGACAAACATGGCCTCGCCGCTGTTCCTACTTTGGGATATGTAAGAGATCAAGGGGCGGTGGTTCCGAGGCTTGCATTTCGACCCGTCAATTGCATGTCGCATGCAAGCTTTGTAGTTGTTTAAACGGCGGCGCGACTTATCTTCTGGTCTGAAATCAGGTCGCGAGCCGGGGGGCGATCGGCGTTGGGATTGGCGGCTGTCAGCCAGCCCGGCATGGAAAGGCGTTTAGCGTGAACAATTTCGGCAAGAATCTCGCCCTGTGGATCGTGATCGGGCTGCTTCTCGTCGCCCTGTTCAACCTGTTTCAGACCTCCTCGAGCCATGGGCCGCAGTCGACACTCGCCTTTTCCGATTTCGTGAACGACGTCAATCGCGGCCAAGTGGCTGATGTGACGATCCAAGGCAACACGATCACCGGTCATTTCACCGACAGCCGGGCGTTTACGACCTATGCTCCGAATGACCCGGGTCTTGTGACACGATTGATCGATAAGGGTGTCAGGATTACCGCAGCACCAGTCGACGACAACGTGCCGTCGCTGTTCGGCGTTCTGATCTCGTGGTTCCCGATGCTGTTGCTGATCGGCGTCTGGATCTTTTTTATGCGCCAGATGCAGGGCGGGGGTGGTCGGGCAATGGGCTTTGGCAAGAGCCGAGCGCGGCTGTTAACCGAAAAAGTTGGGCGCATCACCTTCGAGGATGTTGCCGGCATTGACGAGGCTAAGCAGGAACTCGAAGAAATCGTCGAGTACCTGAAGGATCCGCAGAAATTTCAACGCCTCGGCGGCAAGATTCCGAAGGGCGTGCTGCTCGTGGGATCGCCCGGCACTGGCAAAACCCTGCTGGCACGTGCAATTGCGGGCGAAGCGAATGTGCCGTTCTTTACGATTTCGGGGTCCGACTTTGTCGAGATGTTCGTCGGCGTCGGGGCGAGCCGGGTGCGCGACATGTTCGAGCAGGGCAAAAAGAACGCGCCCTGCATTATCTTCATCGACGAGATCGATGCCGTCGGGCGGCATCGCGGCGCTGGCCTGGGTGGCGGCAATGACGAGCGCGAGCAGACTTTGAACCAGCTGCTTGTTGAAATGGACGGGTTTGAAGCGAATGAGGGCGTCATCCTGATCGCCGCGACCAACCGCCCGGACGTGCTTGATCCGGCGTTGTTGCGGCCGGGTCGCTTTGATCGGCAAGTGGTCGTTCCCAACCCCGATGTCCTCGGGCGCGAAAAGATCCTCAAGGTTCACATGCGCAAGGTGCCGCTGGGCCCGGATGTCGATGCCAAGATCCTGGCCCGCGGCACGCCCGGGTTCTCCGGCGCCGACCTCGCCAATCTTGTCAATGAAGCGGCGCTGATGGCGGCGCGCCGCGGCAAGCGCTCAGTCGCGATGAGCGAATTTGAGCAGGCCAAGGACAAGGTCATGATGGGCGCCGAGCGCCGCTCAATGGTAATGACCGAGGACGAGAAAAAGCTGACCGCTTATCACGAAGCCGGACATGCGCTCTGCATGCTTTATGCTGAAGGGCACGAGCCGTTGCACAAGGTGACGATCATTCCGCGCGGCCGGGCGCTCGGCGTTACGATGTATTTGCCGGAACGGGATAAATACAGCCAGTCAAAGCTTGAAATAAAAGCGATGTTGGCAAGCCTGTTCGGTGGCCGCATTGCCGAAGAGCTGATCTTCGGGCCGGATAAGGTCACGACCGGTGCTGCCGATGACATTCGCCGAGCGACCCAACTCGCGCGCCGCATGGTGACCGAGTTCGGTTTTAGTGAAAAACTCGGCCGGCTGCGCTATGCGGAAAATGAGGAAGAGGTTTTCCTCGGCCATTCGGTCACTCAGCGCAAGAACGTCTCGGAAGCAACGGCCAAACTGATTGACGAAGAGATCCGCCGGCTTGTCGATGAGGGCGAAGAGAAGGCGCGGGCAATCTTGACCGAGCGGCTCGATGAGCTGCATGCGCTGGCGAAGGGTCTGCTCGAATACGAGACGCTCTCGGCCGACGAGATCCGGCGCATCATCAATGGCGAGCGGATTGTGCGCGAAAATCTATCGCCGCCGCAGAGCGATGAGGTACGGAGTGGGCGGCGCAGCTCCGTTCCGCCGACGGGGCGTCCGGCCGGGCTCGAGCCCCAGCCTGGTCATTAGCCGAGCCCGCTTAGCGCGCCACCCTGCCGTGTGCGGCACCGGCAGCAGCCCATAGGCGCTAAAAATTGCGCAGCATTCGCTGGTCGTTGCGTTTTTTCCTCGGCGGTTCGTGCAAGTGTCTTCGGAGGGAAAGCCTGTTGGCTTGGAGAGCGGCGAAGCTTGGTTGCGGCATGATCGCCTGCAGCAGCGTCTTG
>JAFAOB010000115.1 GCA_019238055.1 Alphaproteobacteria bacterium | reverse complement strand
ATATCGACGACATGCACCGTGCTGGCGAACAGACCCGCCGGCTCGCCGCGCAGAAAGGTCGGACTAACCACGGTTAAATCATGCAAATGCCCGCAGGTCAGCCACGGATCGTTGGTGATGTAATGATCCCCGGGCCGCATTGTTTTGAGCGGGAAGGCATCGAGGAAATGCTTGACCGCCGCAGCCATTGAGTTGACATGGCCGGGGGTGCCGGTCACCGCCTGCGCCAGCATGTTGCCATCGCGATCGAATACCCCGGCTGAGAGGTCGCCCGCCTCGCGCACTGTGGTCGAAAAGGCGGTGCGCACCAGGGTCTGAGCCTGCTCCTCGACAACCGCGATCAGCCGGCTCCACATGATCTGCATATGGATCTGAGACAGCGCGGCATTGGGTTTGGACAGCATTGGCAGCACCTCTGAAGGTCTTGCGCTTTTATCTTAGGACGCGACCGGCAGATCGGGAATAGGCAGTCGGTCCGGTGATATTAGTCGGGGCCGGTGATCAGCCGGGCGCCGCGCTCATTTGTCAGGTATGTCCACAGCCAATTGATCGCGATCGCGATACGATTGCGAAAACCGATCAGATAGTAGATATGCGCTACGGCCCAGATCAGCCAAGCGATCCGGCCGGTCAGCCGCACCCAGCCAAAATCGACGACCGCTTGCCTCCTCCCGATCGCCGCCACGCTGCCGAGATTGTGATAGCGGAACGGGCCCGGTTGCCGCTCGCCCGAGAGGCGTGATGCGATCACTTGGGCGACGTAGGAGCCCTGCTGCTTTGCAACGGGTGCGACACCCGGCAGTGGCGAGCCCAGGACCTCGGCCGTGTCGCCGATCACAAAGATTTCGGGATGACCAGGCAGAGTCAGGTCGGGACCGACCGGGACACGGCCGCCATGACCGGGTTTGACGTCTAGCCACACCGCCGCCGGCGAGGCAACGACACCGGCAGCCCAGATCAGGGTGCGGCTCTCGATGCGATCGTCGCCGATAACCGCACCCTCGGCATCGCAATGCGAGACCGGCCCCCCGAGCCGCAGCTCGACGCCAAGCTGCCGCAATCCTCGCTCCGCAACTTTCGATAACCGTGGCGGGAAGCTCGGCAGCAGCCGCGGCCCTGCCTCGACAAGCACGATTCGTCTCGTCCTCGGGTCGATACGGCGAAAATCGCGGGCGAGCGCCGCGGTGGCCAGTTCCGCGAGCGCCCCCGCCAGCTCGACACCGGTCGGGCCGCCGCCGATGATCACAAAGGTGAGCAGCCGGCGGCGCTCGGCCTCATCGTCGCTGTCTTCGGCCCGTTCGAACGCCATCAGGATCCGCCGGCGCATCGCGGTCGCCTCTTCAATTGACTTCAGAGCAGAGGTGACCGATGCCCATTCGTCGTGGCCAAAATAGGCGTCCCGCGCACCGGTCGCGATGACCAGTTGGTCATACGGAACACGGCGCTCCCCGATCAGCACCGCACGACCAGGGATGTCGACGCCGCTGACCCTTTCCAACACCACCCTCGTATTCCGCTGCGGCTCCAGAATGCTGCGGATTGGGGCGGCGATGTCGGCAGGCGACAATACCGCGGTTGCGACTTGATACAAAAGCGGTTGGAACAGATGGAAGTTGCGGCAATCGATCACCGCCACATCCGCCTCGACACGACCGAGATGACGTGCCGCTTCGAGACCGCCAAACCCGGCGCCGACAATGACGATCCGCGGGCGCTGCACCGCCGTTGCTTCGGCAACCGCAAGCTTACTCGCCGCGGTACTTGCCACCGAGTCGTCCAAGCTGTGAACCCCTCCAGTTCGGGTGTGGCCGGCTGCGGAAAAAGCGCCCGGCCGTTGCGCTCGATCTCGGCGGTCAAACGGGGTCAGGGCCATACAGTTCAAATATGCCGGGCGGCCAGCCCGGCGCGGCGATTGCAATCGCGGCGATTGGCGCGGTGCCAACTGCTAACGGCCACCGCGGTGACGCTGTGGCAGCGAGGCTCAATCCCGCCGCGGCAGGGAACGGCTGTTAACGGTGTCCGCTCAGCGGTTGGCGCCGGGGACCCAGAGCACGTCACGAACCCCATTGTCATTGACCCGACGGCCGAGCACAAAGAGGTGATCGGAGAGCCGGTTCAAGTATTTGAGGGCTTCAGGGTTGACCGGCTCCCGCTGCGCCAGATCGCTGACGAGCCGCTCGGCCCGGCGGGCAATTGTGCGCGCGAGATGAAGATGGGCCGCGGCAGCGCTGCCGCCCGGCAGGATGAATGAATCGAGCGGCCGGAGGCTCGCGTTCATCGCGTCAATCTCCTGTTCGAGGCGCACGATCTGGGCTGCCGCGATCCGCAATGCGCCGGCGGCACGGTGGCCGTCCTCAGGCGTGCACAAATCGGCGCCAAGGTCGAACAGATCGTTCTGAATACGGCCGAGCATCGCATCGACCTCCGGATCGATATGGAGCCGGACAATCCCGATCGCCGCATTGACCTCGTCAACTGTGCCATAGGCAGCGACCCGCAACGCATGCTTTGGCACTCGCGAACCGTCGCCAAGCGAGGTCTCGCCGTTGTCGCCGCCACGTGTATAGATCCGAGTCAAGCGCACCATATGCCGGCCTCCTAGCGACGGCCGAGCAGCATCAGAATCGCGAGCAGCAACAGCGCCAATCCCTGCATGATGACACGAGCCTGCATCAATTTGTTTGAGCGGCGCGGATTGCCGCCGCGCAGCATCGTCGCCACACCGGTCAGCAGCACCGCCAACACGCCGATCAGTGCGAGAACCAACAGGATCGTTACAAAGCTGGTCATCGGCGGGATATGGGGTGGCGGTAGGCGGCGAGCCAGCGCTCATTCGAGGGGCGGTCATTGCGGATCGGAGGCGGGGTGATCCACGACAAGAATGAGCTACCAGCTGTTTTACTCGTTTTAGGAAGCGCTCTTTCTACCGTGAGTGTCGGAAGCTTTACAGAGGCTGAGACCCTTGGGAAGCTCATCATGCACCACGGCTGGCCGATCGGCTTATAGGGTGCCTCCTTTTGCAGAGTGTCGATCACGTCAAGACCGTTCATTCCCGGTATGTGCTGGTCGATCACCAGACAGCCCGCTGCGTGCTGCCGTTTATTGGCTAAAAATTCGTTTCCGGAATGATAGGACTGCACGGCGAAGCCAAAGGCTTTGAGCAATATCTTCAGCGAGTCGGCGACCGACTCATCGTTATCAACGATACAAACCGCTTTCTGAGCCGGGCAGAGAGGGTATTGTTCCCGAGGAGTCGGCATCCTGACCTCGAGGGCGAGAATGCCCCGTAAAGAACCGGACATCAGCGTACCGGGCACTGACTTGGATCAACCAACGCCAATCTCACTGCGCCTTGCCGATCGTTTCGAGGGCCGCTCGATCGAGAAGCTCGATCCGCTGCGGATTGGAAATCGCGATCATCCGCTCGTGCCTAAACATCGATAAAGTGCGGCACACGGTCTCGCCCATCAGTCCGAGATAATCGGTGATGTCGGTGCGCGACATCGGAAGGCCCAACGCCTTCGTCACGTCGCGCCGTTCAAAGATCTCAAGCAGGAATGCCGCAACGCGCTCCGGGGCTGTCATGCGCCCGAGCAGCAGCATGCGGCTTTGCGCGTTGGCGAGATCACGCAGCATGGTCTCGCGCAGCCACCGCGTCAGGGCGGCGTTCTGGTCCATCAACTGCTCGGTGGCCTTGCGGCAGGCGCAGAACGATTGCATCACTGACCGCCTCCGCCGAGAAAACGCGGCTGCCGGTGCTGTCGAGGTCAAAGCAGTCGCCACTGAAGCAGACCTCGGCGATATGACGGCGTCCATCGGCCAGCAGCTTGCAAATGCGCACTGTGCCGGACACCACCTTGTACCAGCAATCGCTGGCATCACCTTCGATATAGATTTCCTGATTGCGCGAGAAGGTGAGGCGCGTGCCGATGCCTTCCAGCGCCACCAGCATATCGAGCGCGCCGGAGCGGGTAACAGCAAGACCGCCGCGCTCTGGTTCGATGATCCCGCTGAGATGGCCAGCATTTGTGAGCTGCCTATACATGATGCTCCTCCATCCGTTTTGATGAGAGCAGCACCATCTTTGGCTGCGGCCGCCGAAATCCGGTTTGTTACTTAGGGAAATTACCTACGTGAAATCACGTACCGGTGGCCGGCCGGTGTGTTCGGACAGCGATCGCACTAGCGACTGATGCTGATGTATCAGATCTAACAAACATTTGCGCTCAGGTTTGGCGGCGGGTGCCATTACGCCCCAAGCGTCGGCTGCTGAGCGTCCTCTCCTGCAATTGCGAGAGAGGAGTCTCCCCCGGAAACACGATCCGGGGGAGATGGCTCAGGGTTTCACGAACAAAGTTCGAGAGCGCGCCGCTAGCGGACTGGCGAGAACGAAGCCGGGATCAGCAATTTGTTTTCCTGCCGGACCGGCCTCACCCCGGCCTGCGGCGGCCACGCCCCGCCCGGCCGGCGCGATTCTTCGCGGATCCGAGCCCGCTCGTTCAAATCCTTGTAGACCCAAATGTGGGTGAAGCGGTTCAGTGCCCCGAGTTCGCTGGTCCAGCACGCGGCCAGTGGCGAGAACCGCTCGCGCGCCTCGATCGCCTTGCCCCACGCCTCGAGCACCTTCGGGATGTCGCCCGGGGCGTAGGTGTAGGTGCGCATCTCATAAACGTTGCCGGTGCCATAGTCGCGACTGCCGAGCGGCCGCATAAACGGCGCCGGGTTCACGATCTCGGCCTGCTGCTCCGCAATGAATTCTCCGCCGCCGGGCATCGCGTTGCGCTCGGCGTCTTGCGCCATCGCGGCGCGCACCCGGGTGCGATGCTGCAGATCGTCGTAAGGATAGACGTGAATGACCTGATTGAGCGGGCCGAACTCGCTGTGCCAGAAGGCCCCCAGTTTCGAATGCCTTTCCCGCGATGGCAGGCGTCTTTGATAGCGCTCTTCGAATTCGGCCAAGGTCCCGGGGCGCAATGTGTAGGTGCGGACTTCATAGATCATCGACGCATCCTCCAGGTGATGGCGGTTGGCTGACGATGGGTGCAGCCGAACCGACTGCCTATTATAGCCCGCGGCGGCGCCGGTGGATACCCGGACTACGGGCAGCAGGTGCGTTCCGGAGGGGATGCCGGCCGAGCGGGTCCGCATGACCCCGCATCGGCGAGGGTCAAACGTAGTGACTGGCTTGGGTTTGGTCGTGCCCGCGCTCGGCATTGACCGCGTTAAAAACGGGAGTCAGGACGATGACAACAATGAAATTCAGAACCAGCGAGGCAAAGGCGGCATAGGTCGGGATGGTGACCCCGGCCAGGTGCAGCGGATAGATTGGTTTGAACTGCTGCGCGGCGGCCATCGCGGTGCCGGCGACGATGCCGGCGAGCCAGCCTAAAAACAACGCGCGATCGTGGAACCAGCGCGTGTAGAGCCCGCCGATCACCGCCGGCAAGGTCTGGATGATCCATACCCCGCCCAAAAGCTGCAATTGGATCGCATATTGCAGCGGCAGGCCGAGGATGAACGCCAGCGCGCCGAATTTGATGATCAGCGACACGATCTTGGCCATCTGCGCTTCCTGTACAGCGCTGCAGTCGGGGCGCAGAAATTCGCGGTAGATGTTCCGCGTCCACAAATTTGATGCGGCAATCGACATGATCGCCGCCGGCACCAGGGCGCCGATCGCGATCGCAGCAAAGGCAACGCCGACAAACCAGGATGGGAACATTGTCAATATCAAAGCCGGCACCGATGCGTTCGGCCCGTATTGCTTGATCAACGGAGCGAATTGCGGCGCTTTGGCGACTCCAGCGGCAAGCGCCATAAAGCCCAACAGCGCGATCAACGCCAAGAGGAACGAATAGGCCGGCAGAAAAGCGGCGTTGCGGCTGATCGCCTGCCGGTTGCTGGCGGACAGCACGCCGGTTACCGAATGCGGGTAGAGGAACAAGGCGAGCGCCGAACCGAAGGCCAGGGTCGCATAGGCGCTGTAGAGCCCGAGACTGGGGCCCTGGGGTGTCGGCAGCAACAATTTCGCCGGCGGCACCGCGGCAAAGATCTTGGCGTAGCCGCCCAGCTCGATCGGGATCACGACCACCGCAACAATGACCGTAATCCAGATCAGAAGATCCTTGACGATCGCAATCGCCGCCGGCGCACGCAGGCCGCTCGTATAGGTGAAGGCGGCGAGGATCACAAAGGCGATGATCAGCGGCAAATCGCCGGCGAGCCCGCTTCCCGAGATGCCGAGGGCGGCGATAACGACTTGGATGCCGACCAATTGCAGAGCGATATACGGCATTGTCGCGACAATCCCGGTCACCGCGACTGCCAAGGCCAGCCATTTGTTGCCGTGCCGCCCGCGCACAAAATCGGCGGCGGTGATGTAGCCGTGCTGGCGCGCGACCGACCACAGTCGCGGAAACACAATAAAAACAAAGGGATAGACCATGATCGTGTATGGCACGGCAAAAAAGCCGAGTGCCCCGGCGCCAAACATCAGCGCCGGAACGGCGATAAAGGTGTAGGCGGTATAGAGATCGCCGCCGAGCAGAAACCAGGTCACGAGCGTGCCGAATCGGCCGCCGGCGAGGCCCCACTCATGGAGCAAATCGAGATCGCCGCGCCGCCAATGCACGGCGAGAAAGCCGAGCACCGTGATCAGCGCGAACAGCACGATGAAGATGATTAGAGCAGGCCAGTTGATCGGCATGGCAAGCTAAAGGTCAGGACTGTCGATGGGTGGCGAAATAGACAATCAGTGTCAGCCCGGCACCGATCGGGATCCACAACAATTGGTACCAATAAAAGAACGGAATACCGGCCCATGTGGGCTCGACACGGTTGTAGCTCGATACCCAGAACATCGCGATAAAGGGCAACACAAGCAGCAGATGCCACAGGCGAAACGGCCCTTCGGCGGGCGGCTTTGGCTCCACGGCGCACTCCCTTTGTCCGCGTCCAGCACGCGGGATCTGTAAACTTCGACCAGTCTTCCTCAAAAGCGCGAAAACTGCAACCGCTGCCATAGCCGCATCCAACCTCGCCAACACGGCTTCACTCCTTTTGTTTTCGGCCAAAGCCCGATAGTCTCAGCAGAGCAGCGGGGTAGCGGCGCAATCAGCCGAAAGGAGTCCGGTGGAAGAACGCAATCTGGGGAAATCGGGACTGCGGGTATCGGCGGTCGGGCTTGGTTGCAACAATTTTGGCGGCCGCACCGATTTTGCGGCAACGCGCGCGGTCGTGCACAAGGCGCTCGATCTCGGCATCACGTTTTTCGATGAAGCCGATACCTACGGCGATCCGCGCGGCAACTCTGAAACTTACCTCGGCCAAATCCTCGGTGACCGGCGCAAGGACATCGTGCTCGCGACCAAATTTGCCCGGCCGATGGATAACTCAGGACGCTTCGAGGGGGCCTCGCGCCGCTATATCATGGCCGAGGTTGAAGCGAGCTTGAGGCGGCTCAACACGGATTGGATCGACCTCTATCAGCAGCATCAGCCCGATCCCGCGACCCCGATCGAGGAAACCCTGCGCGCCCTCGACGACCTCGTGCATCAGGGCAAGGTCCGGTATATCGGCTGCTCGACCCTGCCCGCCTGGCAGGTGGTCGAGGCGCAGTGGACCGCGCGCCATTGCGGGTTGCACCATTTCATCTCGTGCCAGGAAGAGTACAGCCTGTTGGCCCGCGCGCTCGACAGCGACATGATGCCGGTGCTCGAAGCCTATGGTTTGGGGCTGATCCCGTTTCGTCCGTTGGCCGATGGCCTGTTGACCGGCAAATACAAGCGCGGCACACCCCCTCCGCCCAGCACCCGGTTCGGTTCGGCGCCGCGCGCCGCCGCCCGCTATGGTGATCGGGTGTGGACCGCGGTCGAACGGCTGGAAGGCTTTGCCGCCGAGCATGGACACGGTCTGCTCGATCTCGCCTTCGGCTGGCTCTTGAGCCGCCCGGCTGTGGCGAGCGTCATCGCCGGCGCGACGCGACCGGAGCAAGTGGAGGCGAATGTGCGAGCTGCCGGTCAATGGCAGTTGACGGCGGACGAGATGCAGGCGATCGATCAGCTGACCCGATAAGTCCGCAACCTCTGGGGAAGGAGACCGAGTAATGGAAGTGCGACTGGACGGAAGAAGCGCAATCGTCACCGGCGGCAGCAAGGGGTTGGGCCTGGCGATCGCCAAGGAATTCGCCGCCTCGGGCGCCGATGTCGCGATCCTGGCGCGCGACCCGGCAACTTTGGCCGATGCCAAAGGCCTCATCCAGCAGGGTGCCAAAGGCAAGATCGCGGCGATCAGCTGCGATGTGTCGAAGATGGCGCCGATCCAGGCGGCCTATGACCAGGTGATGTCGGAGTTCGGCAAGATCGACATTTTTGTCAACAACGCCGGCCAGTCGACCCGCGGCCCGTCCGAGGAATTGACCGACGAGATGTGGCAGGCCGATCTCGATCTTAAATTATTCGCCCAGATCCGCTTTTGCCGGCTGGTGTTCCCGCAGATGAAGCAGCGTAAATGGGGCCGCATCATCAGCGTTCTGAACATCGGCGCCAAGGCGCCGGGTGCCGACAGCGCCCCGACCTCGGTCAGCCGTGCCGCGCAGATGGCGTTTACCAAGGCGTTGTCGCAGGAGGGGGCGCCGCACAACGTGCTGGTCAATTCCTTGCACGTCGGCGTCATCGTCAGCGACCAGATCAAGCGGCGCTACGATCGCGAGCGGCCGAATGTCAGCTTTGAGCAGTACGTCGCCGAGGCCGGTCGCTCGGTGCCGATGGGCCGTATGGGACGCGCCGAGGAATTCGCCAATGTCGCAACCTTCCTCGCCTCCGACGCCGCCTCTTATGTAACGGGCTGCGCGATCAACGTCGACGGCGGCCGCTCCCCAGTCGTCTGACGGGCACGTAACCCTCTCTTGCAATAGAGAGAGGGTTATACCGCGTTGCCCCGATCGTTTGTCGCCTGTGCGGGGGTTAGCGGCGGCCGAACAGGCGCTCGATATCGGTAAGGTCGAGCGACACATAGGTCGGGCGGCCGTGGTTGCACTGGCCGCTATGCGGTGTCGCCTCCATTTGGCGCAGCAAGGCGTCCATTTCAGCAAGCGACAGCCGCCGGCCGGCGCGCACGCTGGTATGGCAGGCCAAGGTGCCGCACACCGTCTCGACCCGTTCCTTCAAGGATAGCGCCTCACCCCATTCGGCGAGTTCGTCGGCGAGGTCGCGGATCAGGGCGGCGACGTCGAGGTCCGGCAACAGCGCCGGGACCTCGCGCACGATGATGGCCCCGGGGCCGAACCGTTCGAGCGCCAGACCGAACTCGGCGAGCTCGTCGGCGCGCGCGGCGAGACGCGCCGCTTCAGCTTCGCCGAGTTCGACAATCTCCGGCAACAACAGGCTCTGACGCGCGACGCCATGCGCCGCCAAAGCCTGCTTGATCCGCTCATGGACAAGCCGCTCGTGGGCGGCATGCTGATCGACCAGCACGACGCCGGTCGCGGTCTCGGCCAGAATATACGTATCGTGCAATTGTGCGCGCGCCGCACCGAGTGGCGCTTCCGGAAGCGCCGATGCTGGCGGGGTCTGCTCGGCCGGGGTTGAGGGCGCTGCGCCGGAAGACACTCCTCTTGGGGCGAGATAGGCATTGCCGGCTTCAGCCAGCGCCAGGGGTGGCGAGGGCGGCGGGAACGCGAAACGCGGGCTCGCGGCATGCGGCGCAAGCGAGCCGCCACCGGGGCGAAAGGCGCCGAGTGCTGCGGTAGCGACCGTCGTCGAGGCGCGATGCCCGGCGGCGGCGAGTGCCGCCCGCAATGCGCCGACAATCAATCCACGTACCAAAGCAGCGTCGCGAAACCGCACCTCGGCCTTGGCCGGGTGGACATTGACGTCGATTTCTTCCGCCGGCCCATCGAGAAACAACGCGACAATCGGATGACGGTCGCGCGCCAATAGATCCTGATAGGCGCCGCGCACCGCGCCCGCCAGCAATTTGTCGCGCACCGGCCGGCCGTTGACGACGAGATACTGGTCGCGCGGCATAGCGCGGTTCAATGTCGGCAGACCGGCGAGCCCGGAAAGCGCGAAGCCGCCGCGCTCGGCCTCGATCGCGAGCGCATTCTCGGCAAACTCGCGGCCGAGCAGGGCGGCAAGCCGCGCCGCCCGGTCGGATACCGGCGGCACACGCAGCAGCGTGCGCTCGTCATCGCCGGTCACGACAAAAGCAATCGCCGGATAAGCCATCGCCAACCGCCGCACCATATCGACGGCGAGTTCGCGCTCGGTACGCGGCGTCTTTAGAAATTTGAGCCGTGCCGGGGTCGCAAAAAACAGATCGCGGACCTCGACCCGCGTGCCCGGCGGCCCTGCTGCCGGCACCGGGGTGCTCTTATGGCCAGCTTCGACCGCAATCTCCCAGGCATGAGCCGCCGCTGGCGCGCGCGAGACGATGCGCACCCGGCTGACTGCACCGATCGAGGGCAACGCCTCGCCGCGAAACCCGAGCTGGGCGATGTGCGACAGATTATCATCGGGCAGTTTTGAAGTGCAGTGGCGCTCGACCGCGAGGGCCAATTCTTGCGGGCTCATACCGCAGCCGTTATCGGCTACCGCGATCAGCGCCTGCCCGCCGTCATGCAGCCTGACCTCGATGCGGCTCGCCCCGGCATCGACCGCATTTTCGACAAGCTCCTTGACCGCCGCCGCCGGGCGCTCGATGACCTCGCCCGCGGCGATGCGGTTGATCAGCACCGGTGGCAGCAGGCGGATCGGCATCGCGACAATCTACAGGATCGGCGGAACGCATAGGAACAGACTTCGCTCGCGCGAGCAACCCGGCGGGATTACCAATCCTCAAGCGGTCGTCGCGGGCGCAACCCTGCGCGGACGCGGTGCGGCCGAGGTCGCGGCGATCGCCAGTAAGGCAACAGCGGCGCCGGCGATCATATCGACCAGGTAATGCCCGCCAAAGAGCGGGATCGAGAGCAACATCACACCGTTGATTGCGGCGATCGGGATCAAAAGCTTGGATCGACGATGAGCGTGCGTCAGTAAGACGGCCAACACCGTGTGATAGGATGGAAACGAGATCAGCCCTTGCAAGTGTGACAGGTCAAAGGCGGACGGGTTCCCGCACGCAACGCGATCAGGGTGTGCAGCTCGACCTCGCGCCCGGAGGTCTGAACACCGAGCGCTGGGAACGTGGAGAAAATCGCCGTGGTCACCAGCAAACTGATGATATTGTTCGCCCACAGCTCGTAGTTGTGGGTATCAAAGTCGGTTAGCGAGAACCAGAAGATCGAGATCAGGATTTGCGGGAACAGGCTCATATAGGCGAGCCACAGCACGAATCGCAAAGCCGGGTGTGGCGCCAGAAACGCGGCCCAGCCGTGCCAATCAAAGCCGAGTGCGGCATCGAGTTCGGTAAGCACGGTGTCGTGCACGGGTCCGCCGCGAGTCGCAGCTATGTAGGTCAGCACCGTTCCGGCATTGACAAACACCAACCACGCCAGCGTCCAATGCGCCGCACGCGCGAGACCGGCGCTGCGCCCGGAGACCCGGTAAAACACCGAAATGGCACCCGTAACCGCACACGCCAAGACGAGCGGCGCCCAGTGATGAAATTGCATTTGCAGATGCCGGCAGAGCAACATATCGCTGACGGTCAAGAGGCCCATCAACAACCAGATCATCAGTGCGCCTTGCCGCATGCTAAGTGGTGCATCCGGCAAGTTTAAACGAACTTTCTCGGTTACGGATGGTTTACGGAGGAGCATCGTCCTGCCGAGGATCTCGAACTATGACCATCCGTGTCCGTGCTCTCAGCCCCGAGGAGGTCGGGCCATTGGTGGAGCTGGC
>JAFAOB010000195.1 GCA_019238055.1 Alphaproteobacteria bacterium | reverse complement strand
CCCCGACCGCGTGCGCGCTCACGTCTTTCTCTGTATGCTCGGATACTACTTGGAATGGCACATGCGCCAGCGCCTGGCGCCCATGCTCTACGACGACACTGACAAGCAAACCGCAGACGCCCTCCGCACCAGCGTCGTCGCCAAGGCCGAGCGATCGCCCGCCGCCGTCACCAAGCAGACCACCGGCCGGACCGACGACGGCCTCCCCGTCCATAGCTTCCAGACCCTGCTCGCCGACCTCGCGACGATCACCCGGAATACTGTCGTCACCGCCATTGCGCCGGACGCTCCCTTCACCATCACCACACGGCCGACACCCATCCACAAGAAGGCCTTCGACCTCCTCGGCGTCTCCTGTGCCCAGTAGAGCATCTCTCTGACCGAAACTTATCGCCTCAGATCAAGCACATGCGTCTTTCAGAGAGGGAAGCTCCGGCTAGGCAGGCCACAGTTCAGCGATCCTTCGTTGCCTCTCTCGCTCACAGATGGTCCTGGAAGATGACGAACAGGGCGAACCCTATGGCGCAGAAAGCCGCCCAAACTGTAGAGAGAGCAAGAAGGCTTCCATGGCAGCTGATCATGATCGGTTGCGCTGGTTACTCGCGGGTGAACCAGAGCGCTGTTTCGCGCACGAGCCCTAATTCCGCCTCACCTGCTCGCCAAGGCCGTGATCCTCGGGTGGCCTCCAACGACGCTGCTAGACGCGCGATCGCCGCCAATCTCGACCAAATGTAATTTTATTTCCGAGACATGACACTAGCATCAGACGGCCACCCCACCGGCATCGCGTATGCGCTCGCTGTCGATCCGCAAACCAATGATGGCCTGCCAACCGAGGGTGGAGTGCCACTCAGCTGACCTTAGGCGCGGGAGTGCTGGCGGCTTGCGCTCGCATTGGACTGGCCTTCAGATGCGCTCGACCCTTGACCCCGCTCGGTTGGCGGTCGGGTACGCCTGCGAGAGCTCGACAGCCAAATACCGATGAGCGAGCGGGATTACGATGGCGCCAATCGCGCTTAGCGCGTTGGAGACGACAAGCGGCAGCAGCGCGCTTATATCGGCCAGCAGATGCTGGGTGTTTTGTCCGAGCATTCCCTACCTTGAACATGCACAGAAGCTATGGCGATAAGCGCAGCAGCGCCCCAACCGTTACGCCTGTGGACTATGCCAGGCGCAAAGGTCTCTAAGATGCCATCATGCGCGGTGCGGTTGAGGCAGGGATAGTTTTATCCACAGTTCCCCGAAGTGACAGGCGTGTAAAAGGGCGCCGCCCACCTACTCAGCCTGCCAAATCCGCAGCCATTCGACATGCCCCCCTCGTGATCCCGACATAGGCATCAGGCTCGTCAATCGATCGCCTTCCTCAGCGACTGAGACGTACTGTGCGATCATGTCGGCTGCGACGTGCCAAATTCGAGCGTCAGATTTCATGAAGGGTTCCACTGCAAGATGGAGGGCGATGCACCAAGCTCAAACCGGACGAATTGAAGAACCCTATCGCGCGCGGAACAGTTGCAATCGGTTTCGGCGGGAACTAATGAAGAACATTCCAGACCGCAGGACCCGGAGCTGCGCATGTTCTTCACCTTTCCCGAGGATGCCCATTGGAATGCCGAGCGGCAGGCCGTGGAATTTGGCATTATCATCGGCGAGTACGAAGGCGTGGTTCGGCTCCCGCGGCGCGTGTTCAAGCGCCTTTTGCCGGAACCTCCAACCCCCGGGCGGTGCCTCGAAGCTTATCACCTTCAACGCACGCGCTTTGAACGGATTGCCGAGCGCAAGCTGCGTCGGCGTCAGTTGACCGAAGACGGTAACATCGAGATTACCGGGCGGGACTTGCGAGAAAGATCGCCGGCAGCCTTCTGAAGCGCAAGACTGCGGAACACGGCGGCCACTCCCGCGGCAACGTGACTTATAGGCGCGTTCGGGTATGGTGGGCACGCCGAGCTAAGGGGCAGGGACCGCGATGCTCACCAAAGACATCCTCTTCAGCATGAACATCATGAATTAAACTCGCCGCGCAGTTTTGAGAACGGCAAACCAAAGGCGGCTGCCGCGGCATCGCCGCCTACGAGGGGAGGACGGCTATGCGCGCGCATTCATCAATCCAAAGCTGGCCGCTTGGCGCTATTCTGATTGCACTCCTGCTTGTCGGTTGCGCCCCCGAACCGCCCAGAGCACCGGCACCGCCGCTTGCACCGGGGCTGGCGCGGGTATGGTTTCTGAGCCAGGGCGACCCGACCGGCGGCAATATCTATGCCTCGCAACCAATCGTTTACGTCGATCGTACACCGCTTGTTACGATCCGGCAGGGCACCGCGTTTTTTCACGATTTCCCGCCGGGGCGCTATCGGCTTTCGGCGCAAGCTGTTGGCGGGGCGACCTATGCCGGTCAACATGACATTCTGCACCTCGATCCGGGCACAGAAACCTATGTGCAGGTCATTGCCGTCGGCAATTGGGAACTCGGCTCGCCGGTTGGCGGCTACAGCTTTGCTGTGCTGCCGATGTCGCCCGACGCCGCCAAACAATATCTATTGACCTTGACGGATCTCGGACAGCGCTGAGGCGTGCCAAACTGCGAACCGGAGCGGGCGAATTGCCGCCAATCGCAGTTTCCCAATACGTTTTGCGCGGCAGGTTGAGGGTGCGGGAAGACGCTGTAGCCGTGTGGCATCAGGACTTGGCGCGCCGGGCGGATGTAGGCTTGACCTTCGTCGGCCTCGTTATGACCGGCTTCGGCCTCACCCTGCCGTGAATGGCAAGGACCGGCCTGCCCCTGTGCTTCGGCGTTATGGGCGTCGGGACGGCTCTGGTGCTGGCCGAGCTGTATGCGAGCGGTTGGCCGCATTGAGGATCGGGATTGCTTCGCCAAGATCAAGCAGCGACTGGGAGATGCCGCGGCTGCACGAATAACTCCCTGAACTCTAATAGATATTATATGAGGCTTCGGGGGGGTTGTTCCGGGTTATGGGGCGGGGCGGCCTATTATTCCGCATCGGAGATCGAGAAATCTTCGAGAGAGTGAACGTCTTCACAGCTACAGGGCGACAGGCAGCGGATAATCCTGCCAAGGCTATCAGCGGAGCCATAGTCATGCCCACTTACAAAGACCCCAATGCCAATCGGGAATACATGCGGCGCTACATGCAGGCCATGCGTATGTGGACAAAGGTGGAAAAGGCCGCCCGCCTCCACAAAGCTCGCACCGCGTTCCTTGCCCGCGAGCGTCAGCTCCGATGGGCCCGCGAGATGCAGACCACAATGGAGGGCAGACCCTGACCAGATGGTAGCTGCCTGTATTTCCGGGATGACGCTTTGCTCAACCCAAGACGAAGCCCACGCTCTCGCCAAGCACCTGCGGCAAGCGATTACGATCCTCACCCATTCGCCGCGCGGCTCGACCCGCTGAAGGCAATCCTCGCCAGGCTGGAGCCGCCGGCACCGGGGCCGGAACCGCTGCCGCCGCTGCGGCCAGGGATGGGGCCGGTGCACGAACAAGGAAGGCGGAGCCGGTGAGAGGCGATGCTGAATGGCGTGCGCTTGGCAGAGGGGAACTCGAAGCAATAGCGAGTGGGCTGGGTGCCAGCGTCCCCGTCAACGATATCGGCTATGCCAGAGCTGAATTCCTGCGCCGCGATCGCGAATATAACGAGCAACAAGAACAATCCCGTCGAGAGTTCGAGAGAGACGCTACTGATCGTCAGCTCCGCATCAGCAGGCGGGCAGTATTGCTGCCGCAGGCGGCGCGATCGCAGCCTGGGCGCTGCCATTGCGGCAATCATTTCGGCCATGAAATAACCACTTTAGTATCTATTGAGCGACGATGATACTGTTGACGACCCTGGGCCGCTACCCGCTGCTCAAGCCACGCTTTACGCCGAGCGTCGGGCAGGCGGCGAAAAAAGAACAGCGGAGGCAAAAGGTCCTGACGCCCGAACAGGAACAGGAGTTATTTTGGGAGCTTACCCGCATTAACAGCTGCGTTACTTTCATTTGTGATGCTATCGTTATTGCAGTGTGCATAGGATTGATTTTTCTGATAAAGAGAGAGATTGGTAGTGGAATACCCATAATATTGCAATTATTTGTTTCTGTTATTTCGATGACATTTGCAGTTGTTCTTCGGCGGGGATTTAACCGAGAGATTGACCGGGGTGACTAACACGTGAGCGCCTATCACGGGTCATCGATGACCCGTGGCAACGCCACTGCGGCAGCAGCCTTATCGCACCTGCTCAACAGCCAACGAGCCGGCCGGCAAACGGCCCGAGCAGCTCCGCCTCGGGCCAGGTGAGATCATATGAGGCAAGCCAATCCGCGCACTCCAGAACTACCATTTGTCGGTCGTGAATGGGCGCCACATCGGGGCCCGGCTCGGTCGTCAGCAGCGTGAACGCCTCGCCAGCGACCATGTGACTGAACGGTCCTTGGTACAGAAAATGCCACGACACTGTTGGCGAAGTCGGCGGGCGGTGTGAGGGTAGAGGTATTGGATAGAGTTTCTCTCCGGAGGCCATTGCCATGTCGCTCCGTCCG
>JAFAOB010000496.1 GCA_019238055.1 Alphaproteobacteria bacterium | reverse complement strand
TCATGTTCTTCGCCCCGCCATGGTGTACGAGTTGTGGTCTGCCCTTTCCGTACCCGATGGGCGAAAACGCAGTCTGCGCCGATTGCGCTCGCGAGCGGCGTGCGTGGGATCGCGCCCGATCGGCGATGCGCTACGACAAGAACACGCGCGGTCTGGTGTTGTCGTTAAAACATGCCGATCACACCCATCTGGCAGGCGCCTTTGGCCGATGGATGCTGCGCGCTGGCGGTGAGGTGCTGGGCGACGCCGAACTGCTGGCCCCGGTGCCGTTGCATTGGACGCGGCTCTTCCATCGCCGCTACAATCAGGCGGCTTTGCTGGCAAAAGCGGTTCGTTCTGCGGGCGGTCCGCCGGTCGCCGTTGACTGTATCGTCCGGCGCCGCAGAACCCCGTCGCAAGGCCACCTCGGAGTATTGGCTCGCGAGCGCAATGTGCGGGGCGCTTTTGTTGTACGCCGTCCAAGCGTCGTCACGAATAGGCGGATTGTCATTATTGATGATGTGATGACAACGGGATCGACAGTTGACGAATGCGCACGCGTGTTGAAGCGTGCCGGCGCCGCATCAGTCGGGGTTCTTACCCTGGCGCGGGTGCTGCGAGTGGGGACATAATCAAGGCGACCAAGCCCGCGGAAAGGATGAAGGCATGGCTCAGGTTGAGATGTACACGACGATGTTCTGCCCTTACTGCGCGCGTGCCCGCACGCTGTTGCGCAACAAGGGAGCCCCGTTTGTCGATATCGACATTCTGGAGCAACCGGAACGCCGTGGGGAGATGATCCAACGGGCTGGAGGGCGCTCGACGGTGCCGCAGATCTTTATCGATGGCGCGCATATCGGTGGCTGTGACGACCTGGTTGCTCTCGATCGAGCTGGTGAACTCGATCTCAGACTGGGGCTCAAACAATGACCGCTACCTTCACCGCGGCCTGCATCCAATTTACCGCCGCGCGCGATCATGAGCCGAACATCAGGATCGTCTCAGACCTGATGCGCCGGGCCCGCGATGCCGGCGCCGATTTCATACTGACTCCGGAAAATACCGGATTGATCGAACCGGTCGGGCGGTTGCGGCGCGAGAAAGCTCGGGACGAGCCAAATCACCCGGTACTTGCTGCATTGCGCGAGGTCGCACGCGAAACCGGAAGTTGGCTCCTGATCGGTTCAGTTGCGGTCGATATCTCCGGCGAACCCGCGATACCAGAAGGCGAGCGCCGATTGGCAAACCGTTCCTATCTGATCGACTCGAGCGGAGCCATTGTCGCCCGTTATGACAAAATTCACATGTTCGATGTCGATCTCGCCAATGGTGAAAGCTATCGCGAGAGCAACGCATTTCGTCCCGGTGGACAGGCTGTGCTCGCTGATCTTCCGTGGGGCGTGCTCGGCATGACGGTATGCTATGATTTGCGTTTTCCGCAGCTCTACCGCGCCCTCGCTCAGGCCGGAGCAGATTTTTTAGCCATCCCTTCGGCGTTTACCGTCCCGACCGGCAAAGCCCATTGGCATGTTCTAATTCGGGCGCGGGCGATCGAGAACGGTTGTTTCGTGTTTGCACCAGCGCAATGGGGCGAACACGCTGAGCGCCGACGGACTTACGGCCACTCGCTGATCGTCGATCCATGGGGCGAGTTGCTCGCGGATGGCGGTGAAGAGACCGGGTTCGTCACTGCTCGGATCGACCCCTCGCGCATCGCCGAGGTCCGCGGGATGGTGCCTTCCTTAAACCATGACCGTCCATTCGCGAAGCCGGAACCTAGGGCGCGTGCGTTGGCAGCCGAGTAGCCTTTCTTGCGTTCAACAATCAGGTGCTTTCTAAATACCGGTGGTAACCGCCGCCAGCAAAGGCTCGACGTAAAGGCCGCGTGGGTTCGTGCATCCCGGGGGCGCAATGCCGTGCAGACGAACATCGCGGCAATTAGGCCACACTCATCGAATGTCGGAGATAAGGCGGTGCCGGCTTCTGGAGCAGGAAAATCGCGCCGGCACATTTTCATCGGCCGGAGGGCTTCAGATTAGAACCTTATGGCCTCCGAATTGCTTATCTTGCAAATATGGGTGTAAAGGATTCCAAGGAGATATTTGCGATGATCTTGTTCATGTTGCGCTGCTCTAAGGACCATGAGTTTGAGGCTTGGTTTCACGACGGCGAGGCCTACGCGGTGCAGCATAAGGCCGGCGAGATTTCGTGTCCGCTGTGTGGCGATACGGCGGTCGAGAAAGCGGTAATGGCTCCTCGTCTTGGCCGGAGTCGTGAGGTAACGCCCGCCGCGGCAATTGCCCAAATGCGCGCAGCCCTCGTCGAAATGCGGCGTCAGATCGAGACTCATTGTGATTACGTCGGCCCACGGTTTGCCGAAGAAGCACGACGAATTCATTATGGCGAAGCCGATCCGCGCGGCATCTATGGTGAGGCGACCGATGCCGAGTCTCGCGAACTTGCCGATGAGGGGGTCAAATTCGGCCAAATCCCTTGGATCCCTCCGACCGACAGCTGACTGAATAGTTTCTTACCTCACCTCTCGCGTCGCCAGAATGAGATAGTTAACGTCCAGGTTGTGCGAGAGCGCCCAGCCGCGCGTCACCGGATCATAGCTGATCCCGGCGATCTCACATGTTTGCAGCCCGTTCCGGCGCAAGCCGAGAACCATTTCCGAAGGACGAATGAATTTGCGCCAATCATGCGTACCGCGCGGAAGCCAGCCGAGAACGAATTCCGCGCCGACAATCGCGAGTGCAAACGAGATTGGGGTTCGGTTCAAAGTCGACAGGATTGCCGCCCCGCCCGGGGCTACGAGCACGTCCAGCGATCGCCAGAACGCGTTGCGATCGGCAAGATGTTCCATCACCTCGAGCGCCAGCACAGCGTCAAATTGCTTGCCGGAAGCGGCCAACGACTCGACGGTTGCGATTCGATAATCGATCGATACACCACTCGTGTGCGCGTGCTCGCATGCCGCGGCGATTGCTTCGGCTCCGGCATCGATTCCGGTAACAGTGAAGCCGAGACGAGCCATTGGCTCGGCCAAAAGCCCACCGCCGCATCCGACATCGAGCAAGCGAAGACCGGCAAACGGCCGCATCGAACCGGGATTTCTGCCAAAATGCGACAGCAACCGAGATCTGATAAAGCCGAGCCGAACCGGGTTCAGCCGATGGAGCGCGCCAAAGCTCCCATTCGGGTTCCACCAGGAATTAGCCTCGAGCTCAAAGCGGTTGACCTCGGCTAAATCTACCGTGCCGTCGTATTCTCGCGATCGCTGCAGGGTGCTCAACTTAAATCCATGAACCGGATGGCCGAAACTGGCGCTTAGGAGTATGTGGTTATCAGTGGGCCACGGCAATCATTTGGTCGGTATCTAAACGGATATGGCGCGCCTCGTTCAGAAGTTCGGCGGCACATCACTCGCCGACATCGAAAAAATCAAAAGAGTAGCCCTTCGTGTAGCTCGCGAGGTTGCGCGCGGCCATGACGTGGCGGTTGTCGTGTCGGCGATGGCGGGGGCCACGGATCGCCTTGTCGGCTGGACGCGCGAGACCAGTCGATTGCACGATGCGCGCGAATATGACGTGGTTGTCTCCTCTGGTGAGCAGGTTACCGCCGGCCTGTTAGCGCTGGCACTGCAGAATGTCGGAGTCGATGCGCGCTCCTGGCTGGGTTGGCAGATCCCGATCCGCACCGATGATGTTCATGGCAAGGCACGAATCCGGTCGATCGAAATCGCCGAACTCAAACGGCACCTTAGCCTTGGTCAGGTTGCCGTAGTCGCCGGCTTTCAAGGCATTGGGCCTGACGGGCAGGTAACAACTCTGGGCCGCGGCGGTTCGGATACCTCTGCGGTCGCACTCGCCGCGGCACTCAAGGCCGAGAGATGCGATATTTTCACCGATGTCGACGGAGTTTACACCAGTGACCCCCGAATTGTTGCGAGAGCCCGCAAGCTCGATAAAATAACTTACGAAGAAATGTTGGAAATGGCTTCGCAGGGCGCGAAAGTATTACAGACACGCTCGGTCGAGATGGCGATGAACCATCGCGTAAGGGTTCAAGTATTGTCCAGCTTTGTTGATGCCCCGGGTACGCTCGTGGTCGATGAGGACGAGATCGTGGAACAACAGGTGGTAAGCGGCATTGCCTATAGCCGCGACGAGGCGAAGATTACTGTGCAGAAAGTGGCGGATCGACCAGGCGTTGCGGCGGCCATTTTTGGCCCACTCGCCGCCAGCGCAATCAATGTCGATATGATCGTGCAAAATGTGTCGGAGGACGGTCTCGCCGATCTGACCTTTACCGTCGCACGCGCCGATCTGGATCGGGCCGTCGCGGTTCTGGAGGAAAAACGAGCGACACTTGGGTTTGCTGCGCTCAAGCCTGATTCAAACGTTGTAAAAATTTCGGTGATCGGGGTTGGCATGCGGAGTCATGCCGGTGTGGCTCAACAGATGTTTCAAACCCTGTCCGAAAAGGGGATCAATATACAAGTGATTTCGACTTCGGAAATCAAGGTTAGCGTGCTAATTGCCGCCGAATATACCGAGCTCGCTTTACGGGCGCTGCACACTGCGTATGGGCTCGACGCCAAAGAATGATCGAGGTCGGCAATTTTTCCAGATCTGCCGAGAGCACAGAGGCCGCTAAGGGAATAGAGAGCGCTGCGGTCGACCACTGCCGTAAAAGGCTCGACCGACTTTGGGCACGTGGTCGGGATGTGCTCGGCTGCGAGCTGGCGATCATGGGGGGTGCAATGACCTGGGTTTCCGAGCGAAACTTGGTGTCGGCAATCTCCAATGCGGGCGGTTTTGGTGTCATCGCTTCCGGATCGATGTCCCCTGAGTTACTCTCTGCAGAAATTGCGGCTGTGCGAGCGCTAACCGAGCGGCCATTCGGTGTCAACCTGATCACCCTAAACCCGCATCTTCACGACCTGATCGAGGTCTGCGCACATCATCGCGTAAGTCATGTGGTTCTGGCCGGCGGATTACCCAGCGCGGACGCTATGCGCCGAATCAAAAGCAGGGATGCGCGTGTTTTCTGTTTTGCCTCCGCGCTGGGATTTGCACGCAAGCTGGTGCGAATGGGCGCCGATGCGATTGTAATCGAGGGTAATGAAGCCGGCGGTCACATCGGCCCAGTCTCGACCGGAGTACTAGCTCAGGAGATCCTACCGCATTTGAGCGACGTTCCAATATTCGTTGCTGGCGGAATCGGGCGCGGGGAGGCGATACTAGCGTATCTCGAAATGGGCGCAGCCGGGGTTCAACTCGGAACCCGCTTCGTATGCGCCCGGGAATCGATTGCGCATCCTCGCTTCAAACAGGCTTTCATCCGCGCGGCGGCACGTGATGCGGTGCCCTCGTTGCAGCTCGATCCGCGTTTCCCGGTAATTCCAGTTCGTGCGCTTGCAAACCCGGCGACAGAACGTTTTTTAGCCGTCCAGCGGGAGGTTATCGAACGATGTCTTTGTGGTGAGCTATCACAAAGGGCTGCACAGCTTGAGATCGAGCACTTTTGGGCGGGTGCCTTGCGCCGGGCAGTGATCGACGGCGATATCGAAGCGGGCTCCTTGATGGCTGGTCAAAGTGTCGGATTCGTCATCCGAGAACAGACCGCAGCAGAAATACTGCAAGAGCTTGTGATACAAGCCCTTACCGTGCTCTCCATGCGCAGTCAGCCGGAAGAGCAGACGACTTATTTGTGAGGGCATCGTCCGAGCAGCGGAACGCGATCAAATGAAGGAGGCCCCAGGTATCGTCAGCGGCACCCGTCGCCTGCTGCGGCGGCTCCGTGACACAATGGCGGGCTCGGGAACGGCACAAGAGCGACTCGATCGTATCGTTCGCATCGTCGCGGCGGAGCTGGTCGCTGAGGTGTGCTCCGCGTACATCATGCGAGCGGGCGAAGTGCTAGAACTCTTCGCCACCCAAGGGTTGCGGCCAGAGGCTATCCATCGCACACGGTTGCGTGTCGGTGAAGGCTTGGTCGGATTAATAGCTGCCACAGCCCGGCCGCTGGCGCTAAACGATGCGCAGGCACATTCCGGCTTTGCTTATCGGCCCGAGACGGGTGAAGAGATCTATCACTCCTTTATGGGCGTGCCGATCTTGCGCGGCGGCCGAGTGCTGGGCGTGCTCGTCATTCAGAACCGCACCTCCCGCCATTACGACGAGGACGAAATCGAGGTGCTGCAAACGATCGCAATGATCGTTGCAGAGTTGGCAGCCGGAGGCGAACTTGTCAGTCCGCGCGAGATAGCCGAGAGCCGCACAGCGGGAATGTTGCCCGTCCGGCTCGTCGGCATTCGGCTCAATCCTGGGCTGGCAATCGGGCCTGCGGTGTTGCACGAACCACCGCTGCAGATCCGCCAAGTTGTTTCAGAAGATGTCCCAGCCGAGATCGAGCGCCTGCGCGAGGCGGTAGCAGCCATGCGTGACGCCATCGATCAGCTTGTCCTGGACAGTCGCGGCCTCGGCGCCGGAGAGCACCGCGATATCCTCGAAACCTATCGCATGTTTGCGGCCGATCGAGGCTGGGTGTCGCGCATCGCCGATGCGGTCCGAGGCGGCCTCACAGCGGAGGCGGCGGTTCAGAAAATCCGCGACGAGACCAGCCGACGAATGCTGCAGGCGAGCGACCCTTACCTACGCGAACGGCTGGTTGATCTCGAAGATCTTGCCAACCGTCTTCAGCGACACCTCTCAAAACATATTCCGGACGTGACGTTCAACGAACTCCCGCCTGAATTCATTCTCGTCGCACGGACCTTGGGACCGGCGGAACTGATGGATTATTCACATCGCCGCATAGCGGGACTGGTGCTCGAGGAAGGCTCGCCAACGGCGCATGTGGCGATCGTCGCCCGAGCACTAGAAATACCGGTTGTCGGCCGGGTGGAGAACGCGACAGATCGCATCGAGGCTGGCGATATTGTCATCGTGGATGGTGAGCACGCGCAGATCCTGATCCGACCGAGCGAAGACATCAGGCAATCAACCACCGCGGCAATCGAGGCACGAACACGCAGGCGCGCATTCCATGAGAGCCTGAGTTCCGCCCCAGCCATAACCCGCGACGGCATCGGCATCAGGCTTATGCTGAATGCCGGTCTGCTGATCGACATGGCTCAATTAGCCTCGACCGGTGCCGAGGGTGTCGGGCTGTTTCGCACCGAGTTGCCGCTGATGGTGCGCGACAGCTTCCCCGCAGTGGATGATCAGACCGAGTTTTATCGGCGTGTGTTCGAGTATGCAGGGGAGCGCCCGGTGGTGTTTCGCACGCTCGATATTGGCGGCGACAAAATCCTGCCCTATCTGCCGCATATTGTAGAAGAAAACCCAGCGATGGGATGGCGGGCGATCCGGATCGGGCTGGATCGCCCGGCAATGCTGCGCGAACAATTGCGCGCGCTGATTCGGGCTGCCGAAGGTCGCCATTTGAGAGTAAAATTCCCCATGGTTGCGGAGTTGCCCGAATTTGAACGCGCTCGCGCCTTGCTGAATATGGAGCTGGCCCGTGCAAATGATGAAGGCCGAATGCTGCCGGCCTCCGTCGAGGTCGGTGTCATGCTTGAGGTGCCGGCGCTGTTATGGCAGCTCTCTGAGCTATGCGAGCGGGTCGATTTTCTATCGGTCGGCACAAACGATCTGATGCAATTTCTGTTCGCCTGTGACCGCGGCAACCCGCGGCTAGCCGATCGGTACGACCCGTTATCGGCACCGGTGTTGAGGCTGTTGCGCGAAGTCGTCGCCCAGGCGAACGCGTCATCCGTACCGCTCAGCATGTGCGGTGACATGGCCGCCAATCCGCTTGAAGCGATGGTCTTGATCGCACTTGGATTTCGCACATTGTCGACGCCGGGAGCAGCGATTGGTCCGCTCAAGGCGATGATCCGCAGCCTCGATTTGGGCGCGCTTGCCGACTATGTGAACGAAATCAGCGCGCGTCCGGATCACTCACTGAAGTCCAAATTCGAAGCTTATGCCCGAGATCATCTGATCGCGTTGTGAGCCCCGGAACGGACAAAGGTCGCTGAGCCCATCGCAGCTATGCGGTTCCCAATCGAATGCGTTGGAAATGCGGGCAGCAACTGTCGCGGCCTCGCTAATATTGTGCATGGTGAATTAACCCGGCTTTCGGCACGACGGGCAGCCTTCGCCAACTCGCCCTCAGCCCGCGCCGATCAGTGGGGCATAACGACCGGTTAATCCCGCCGATTTCGTTCGGGTACCTTTCGCGAGCCGTCCGAAAACTCTATATGCCGAGATCATCGAGCGAGGTCGAGGATGAGCATCAGACCCTATCGTGATATTCAGCGACGCAAATGCCGAAAAATTTACATAGGGAAGGTGCCGGTCGGCGGCGATGCACCAATCACGGTGCAGTCAATGACCAATACAGTCACCAGTGACGTGCAAACCACGATCGCGCAGGTCAAGGCGCTCGAACAGGCTGGGGCCGACATCGTTCGCGTCTCATGCCCCGACCAGGATTCTGCCTTGGCGCTCAAGGAAATTGTGCGCCATGCGACAGCGCCGATCGTTGCCGATATACATTTCCACTACAAGCGCGCGATCGAAGCCGCCGAAAGTGGCGCTGCCTGCCTGCGTATCAATCCGGGCAATATCGGATCGCCCGCTCGGGTCCGCGAAGTCATCAAGGCGGCCAAGGACCACGGCTGTTCGATGCGGATCGGTGTCAACGCCGGATCACTTGAGCGCGATCTTCTCGAACGCTACGGTGAGCCGTGCCCGGAGGCCCTGGTTGAGAGTGCGCTGAACCACGCCAAGATACTCGAGGATAACGACTTCTTCGAGTTCAAAATTTCCTGCAAGGCCTCAGATGTGTTTCTGGCTGTGGCCGCCTATCAGCAGCTTGCCGAAGCCTGCGACTATCCTCTCCATCTCGGAATTACCGAGGCGGGTGGATTGCGCAGCGGCACTGTCAAATCTTCGATTGGCCTCGGAATGCTGCTTTGGTCCGGCATTGGCGACACAATTCGCATTTCTCTATCGGCGGACCCCGTCGAAGAGGTGAAGGCTGGCTTCGAAATCCTGAAGTCGCTCAATCTGCGGCGTCGAGGGGTCACTGTCATTTCCTGCCCCTCCTGTGCGCGACAGCAATTCGAAGTCATCAAGACGGTCGAGCGGCTCGAAGAAAGGCTGGCACATATCACCACGCCGCTGACCGTGTCGGTCATCGGGTGCGTCGTAAATGGCCCTGGCGAGGCGCGTGAAACCGACATTGGTTTTACCGGGGGTGGCAACGGCACCCACCAAGTGTACATCAATGGCCTGACGGACCACCGCCTAAAGGATGCGAACATCGTCGATCATCTCGTCGAGTTGGTCGAGAAGAAAGCCGCCGAGGTCGAGGCACGCCGCGGCGCTCCCAAGCCGGCCCCTACTCCAGTATAATAACGGCGGGCCTCGCGTAGCTGAAGCGAGGCGCGCGGAGAATCGCGGATGAGGCTTCTGCAACCGGCACGCGGTACCCAGGATCTCTTGCCCGAAGCGGCGCGCCGGCATCGGCACGTCACGAAAACCGCGCGCGCTGTTGCCGGCCTCTATGGCTTTGTCGAGATCACAACTCCAATTTTTGAGTTTACGGAAGTATTTGCTCGTCCGATTGGCGAGGGCAGCGACATAGTTGCCAAGGAAATGTATACCTTTACCGATCGGGGCGGTGAACAATTGACTTTGAGGCCCGAGAATACTGCAGGAGTCGTGCGGGCTATCCTGTCAAATGGCTTGGCCCAAAGCACACCGCTCAAATTTTTTTACGATGGTCCGATGTTTCGTTACGAACGGCCGCAAAAAGGTCGTTTTCGTCAGTTTCACCAAGTCGGTGTCGAGCTTCTCGGGGTCGCGCACCCGCAGGCCGACATCGAAATCATTGCACTCGGTCAGCGCCTCCTGCGTGAACTCGGGATCAGTGACCGGGTCGTTCTCAAGCTTAATACACTCGGGGATCCACAGAGCCGGGCGGCCTACCGGGCCGCCCTCGTGTCATATTTCCTGTCCCGCCAAACAGAGCTGTCTGAAGACAGCCGGCGGCGGCTAGACGCCAACCCATTGCGTATTCTCGATTCGAAAGACCCCGGCGATATCCGGATCAACGCCGACGCGCCCTCTTTTGAGGATTACCTGAGTGACGCCTCGCGCTTGTTCTTCGACAAGGTATGTGATGGGCTCGCGCGAACTTTGCACCTCAGCTTCGAGCTGGACCGCCGCTTGGTGCGCGGCCTCGATTACTACACACACACGGTATTCGAGTTCGTCACGAGCGATCTTGGCGCGCAGGGTGCTGTCCTGGCGGGGGGGCGCTACGACGGGCTGGTCGAGCTCATGGGTGGACCGCCGATGGCCGGTGTCGGCTGGGCAGCGGGTATCGAGCGGCTCGCGCTGATGATCGCCGAGCCGCCGCCGCCTCGCCGGCCAGTAGCGGTCGTGCCGATTGGCGAGCGGGGCGAAGCTGTCGCGTTGATTCTCTCGGAGATGATCCGGAGCTGGGGGTTGCCTGTGGAACTCGGTTATTCGGGGAACCTCAGTCGACGAATGCGTGGCGCTGATCGCGCCAGAGCGCGACTGGCAATTCTCATCGGCGATGATGAGCTGAATCGCGGGATCGTAAAGCTTCGTGATTTGGATGATGGTCGACAAGAGGAGATCGATGCCCCTCTGGAAAACGTCGTGCCGGGCGATTTCGCGCTAGACGGACTGCGCGATCGTTTGCAGAAGTTCAATTGCTGAGGGCGAGATGGACGCCGGTCTCGAATCCCGTTTACAGCAGCTCCTTCGGCGCCACGCTGAGTTGCGCGCCGCTCTCAGCGGCAGCGGGCTGGGCGGGCCCGAATTTGCAAAGCTCTCGAAAGAATACAGCGAGCTCAGCCCAATCGTCGAAGAAGTGGATGCGCTTGGGCGGGCGCGAGAGGAACTTGCGTCCTTGGCAGAAATTGCACGCACGGCCGAGGATGCTGACCTGAGAGCACTGGCGGAGGAGGAACTGCGCTCGTTGCGCGACCGGCTTCCCGAGCTTGAAACCAGGATCAGGCTGAGCCTCCTGCCCAGGGATGCTGATGACGATCGCAATGCGATCCTGGAGGTTCGCGCCGGCACCGGGGGAGAGGAGGCGGCGCTGTTCGCGGCCGAGCTTTTCCGTATGTACCAACGATATGCGGTGTTGCACAGCTGGCGGTTTGAAGTGCTCAACCTATCAGAAACCGGCCTTGGCGGCATCAAGGAGGCAGGGGCGTTGATCGCGGGACGTGGTGCGTTCGCGCGATTAAAATTCGAGTCGGGCGTTCATCGTGTGCAACGCGTGCCGGAAACGGAGGCGGGTGGACGTATTCACACCTCGGCCGCCACCGTCGCCGTATTGCCCGAGGCCGAAGAAGTTGATGTGAAGATTGATGAAAAAGACCTGCGCATCGATGTCTTTCGCGCCAGCGGGCCGGGGGGCCAGTCGGTAAACACGACCGACAGCGCCGTGCGCATCACCCATATACCGACTGGCCTCGTCGTCATTCAGCAGGATGAGAAGTCGCAGCACAAAAACAAGGCGCGGGCGATGAAGGTGTTGCGATCAAGACTCTATGAAATGGAAAGACAGGTTCGCGATAGTGCCCGCGCCGCCGAGCGAAAGAGCCAGGTCGGCACTGGTGACCGCTCGGAACGAATTCGCACCTACAATTTTCCACAAGGGCGGGTTACGGATCACCGAATTAACCTCACCCTATATAAAATTGACAAGGTGATGTCAGCGGAGGCGCTCGATGAAATTATCGATGCGATCCTCGCTGAAGATCAGGCGGCCAGACTAGCTGCGGTGGAGGCTTAGTTTCGGAGGTGGGGGACTCCGTCGAGTCGATTGTTTCTGAAGCCGCCGCGTCGTTGACCAGGGCTGGTTGTGATGAGCCCCGCCGTCGCGCGCGCCAACTTATTGCGGGCGCTCTCGATCTAAGCGCGGCCGAGTTGCTGATGCGCGGCGAGCATCGGCTCGAAGGGTCGCAGTCCCAACAATTGCGCAATTTTATCACACGGATGGCAGCAGGTGAGCCGCTCAGCCGCATCCTGGGGAGGCGCGAGTTCTGGGGGCTCGATTTTGAATTGACACCGGATACACTTGACCCGCGGCCGGACAGCGAAACCATTATAGAAGCGGTGCTGGCGCGAGTGGGTCGCGGCGCATCACTGAGGCTGCTTGATCTCGGGACGGGATCAGGGTGCCTGCTGCTCACGCTTCTCTCCGAACTGCCCATCGCTACCGGCATTGGAGTGGACATCTCGGAAGGAGCGGTGGCGACGGCCCGGAGAAATGCAGAATCGTTAAGGCTCAACGGTCGCAGCAGCTTTTTGGTCGGGGACTGGGGTGGTGCGATTGCACAAAGATTCGATGTCGTCGTTGCCAACCCTCCTTACATCGCAACCTCGGCGCTCCGCGATTTGCCGCAGGAGGTTAGGCTCTATGATCCGCCGCGGGCCCTCGATGGAGGCGATCGAGGTCTGGCAGCTTATCAACGCATCATCGGCCTGCTGCCTGTGCTACTGGCGCCATACGGGATGTTCGTTGCCGAGATCGGGAGGGGTCAAGCCGCTGATGTGGTTGCGCTTCTAAAGGAGCACGCTTTGGCTTGTGAAGCGATCGAGCGCGATCTGAGCGGAATCGAGCGATGCATCGTGGCACGGGATACCGCTAGCCAACACTGAGCGGGCTGAAGTGGTCAGAAAAAACTTGGAATGCGCCGCCATCATGTCTAGGTTGGCGAGCCGAAGGTACGACGTTGCATAGGCATGGAATCGGCGGGTGCGCCAAACGCCCTGCTTGAGATCGTTGGAGGGGACGATGAGCCCTCCGATCGGATCAGGATCCGACAGCTTCCACCACGATCAGTAGGTGTCATGAGACCAGGCCCAAACAAGCGATCGCGTGGTCGCAACAATGGGAATAACCCACATCACAACCGGCCGCGGCTGCCGCATCGCGTTCAAACTTTTGACAGCAACGGTCCGAACGTCAAAATTCGGGGCAACGCCTATCAGGTTTTCGAGCGTTATGTCACTTTGGCGCGAGAAGCTGCCGCCAGCGGCGACCGGATCGCGGCGGAAAACTTTTATCAGCATGCCGAACATTACTTCCGGCTAATGAACGCAAACGGCGAAGGGAACCCACATGCCGCGTCCCGTGGGGTGACCCCCGCCGACGTTGAAATGAGTGAGCCCGAGCCGAGTCACGGTGCTGGTGATTATGAGTCGCCTCAAACCTCTCTGCCAATTCTTCCCGGCGAGGATCAGCCGCCCGGCGTTTGATTGAAGGCTGCCGCTACGGACCTCAGGGTGTCAGCTATTAGTAGTGGCGAATAATCCTTGTATTACTATAATTAGGCGGGTTGCGTGTCTTCTTCCCAGCGCCATATAGGGCGGCAGAGGGATCGCGACCGTCGCCGCTTAGGGACGTCGCGGCCGGCTCATTGGAGTAGGTCATGGACATCGAAAAATACACCGATAGGGCGAAGGGATTCGTCCAGGCTGCACAGTCGCTCGCATTGCGCAGAGGCCACCAGCGTTTGATGCCTGAGCATCTGCTGCTGGTGTTGCTGGAGGACAAGGAAGGCCTCGCCGCCAACCTGATTCGCGCGGCGCAAGGCGATCCCCGCCTCATCCTAAGCGCAGTTGAAGCTGAGCTTGGTAGATTGCCGCGTGTCGAGGGATCCGGCGCAGGCCAAGTTTATTTGTCGCCGGAGATTGCCAGGTTATTTGAACAAGCCGAGCAGATCGCAGAAAAAACCGGAGACAGTTTTGTTACGGTCGAGCGGTTACTGCTAGCGCTCACCCTGGCCAAAGAATCTGCCGCGGCGAGAGCTCTCGCCGCCGGCGGCATCACGCCACAAAAACTCAACAGCGCAATCGAAGAATTGCGCAAGGGTAGAAAAGCTGAAAGCGCTTCGGCGGAAGAGGGTTACGACGCGCTAAAGAAATACGCCCGCGACCTGACCGAAATGGCCCGTAACGGCAAGCTCGATCCGGTTATTGGGCGGGATGAAGAGATCCGCCGTACGATCCAGGTGTTGTCGCGACGAACCAAGAACAATCCAGTTCTGATCGGCGAACCCGGTGTTGGCAAGACCGCCATCGTCGAGGGTTTAGCGCTGCGCATCGTTAATGGTGACGTGCCGGAGGGTTTGAAGGACAAGCGGCTGCTGGCTCTCGACCTTGGAGCAATGATTGCTGGCTCCAAGTTCCGCGGCGAATTCGAGGAGCGTCTGAAAGCCGTATTGACCGAAATTACAGCAGCCGCCGGCGAAATCATCCTGTTTATCGACGAACTTCATACCCTTGTGGGTGCCGGGAAAGCCGAAGGAGCGATGGACGCCTCCAACATGCTGAAGCCGGCCCTCGCCCGCGGCGAATTACATTGTGTCGGTGCTACGACTCTCGACGAATATCGAAAAAACATCGAGAAGGATGCAGCACTCGCCCGTCGTTTCCAGCCCGTATTTGTCAATGAGCCCTCGGTTGAGGACACAATCTCGATACTGCGTGGGATTAAGGAAAAATACGAGCTCCACCATGGTGTTCGTATTACTGATGGTGCCATTGTGGCGGCTGCGACGTTGTCGAACCGCTACATCAGTGACCGATTTCTGCCCGACAAAGCCATCGATCTGATGGACGAGGCCGCCTCACGTCTGCGCATGGAGGTTGATTCCAAGCCCGAGGCGATCGATGAATTGGATCGGCGCATCGTCCAGCTCAAGATCGAGCAAGAAGCGTTGAAAAAGGAAAACGATGCTGCCTCCCGAGATCGCCTAGAAAAATTGGTCAAGGAGTTGCAAGAACTCGAGCAGCGGTCAGCTGAATTGACGGCGCAGTGGCGCGCCGAAAAGGAAAAGCTTGCCGGAGCACAAAAACTCAAGGAGCAGCTGGATCAAGCCAGGGCCGAATTGGAGACGGCACAGCGCCGGGGTGATTGGAGCCGGGCTGGGGAATTGACCTATGGCGTTATCCCCGACTTGGAGCGACGGCTGAAGGATATCGAGGCGTCGGAAGCCGGGCGCATGCTTGAGGAGGCCGTTACCGAAGAACATGTCGCAGCCGTCGTGTCGCGTTGGACCGGTATTCCCGTCGACAAAATGTTGTCGAGCGAACGCGATAAGCTTCTTCACATGGAGAGCGCGTTAAAGCGTCGCGTTGTCGGCCAAGACGAGGCTGTTGCCGCGGTCTCGAATGCGATCCGCCGCGCCCGCGCAGGCTTGCAAGACCCCAACCGGCCGATGGGATCGTTCCTGTTTCTCGGTCCCACCGGGGTGGGCAAGACCGAGTTGACGCGTGCGCTCGCAGAATTCCTGTTTGACGACGAAAGCGCAATGGTGCGCATCGACATGTCCGAATACATGGAGAAGCACTCAGTCGCACGACTGATCGGTGCTCCGCCAGGCTATGTCGGCTATGAAGAAGGCGGCAGCTTGACCGAGGCGGTGCGCCGTCGGCCGTATCAGGTCATCCTGTTTGATGAAGTCGAAAAGGCCCATCCGGACGTCTTCAACGTATTATTGCAGGTGCTTGACGATGGCCGATTGACCGACGGCCAGGGCCGCACCGTCGACTTTCGCAACACCCTGATCATCCTGACGTCAAATCTCGGGAGTGACGCGCTTGCCCGCCTGCCGGAACGAGCAGACGTGTCGGTTGCTCGAGAAGCTGTGATGGACGCGGTACGCGCTGCCTTCCGACCCGAATTCTTGAACCGGCTCGATGAAATCCTGTTGTTCCGGAGATTGTCGCGGGACGACATGAAAGGGATTGTCGCAATCCAGGTCGAGCGGCTCCGGAAACTGCTCGCCGACCGTAAGATAACGCTCGAACTCGATGCCGCAGCCATGGCATGGTTGGCAAATGCCGGCTACGATCCTGTCTATGGAGCGAGGCCGCTAAAGCGCGTGATCCAGCGCGAATTGCAAAATCCGTTGGCACAGTCGATCCTTCAAGGGCACATTCCCGACGGTTCAGTTGTGCACGTCAGCGCCAGCGATACTGGCCTTGTGATCGAAGAGGAGCCCCAAGCTGAGGCCGCCTGATCACCAAGGAGGTTCTGCTCAGCCCTCCTGATCGGTGCCTACGATAAGGTGACACTCGACCACATCCGCCCGAGGAATTCTTAAGGTCTCGGGCGGATTGAGCTGGCGTAATACCAATGTGTCGCTGTCCCAGCCGACGAACTGCTTAATAAGCACCGCTTGGCCTTGCTTGTACACCACCACGTCCCGCCCACGGGTTGGCGGTTTGAACGGGTTGACATGCAATAGCCAACCCGGCTCGTAGCGCGGTTCCATGCTGTCACCAACCATGTAGATCGCATAAGCTGCGCGGACGCCATTCAGGTTCGACGGGCGCGAGGTATAACCGATCGGACCATCTTCAAGAAACATGGCTTGGTCAGTGCCGCCACGCCCGGCACTTCTGATCGGAATCAGATCCGCTTGGTTGCCAGCATTAGAGGTCGACGCCGAACGCGGACGGCCGCGTCCGGTGCGCGACATATCCGCGGCCGGAGGCGAACCCGTGTCGGCCACCGCGCGGCGAAGGACGTCATCCGGACTTACGCCGAGAAAGGCCGCAATCTGCACGGTTTCAAGTTGTTTCATTTGACGCTCACCTTTGAGCATGCGGGAGACCGCCGACGGGGCGAGGCGCAAGTGGCGCGCTAGATCGGCCTGGGTAGCGCCAACCCTTTCGAGAGCCTGATTAAACCAGCCGGTGTCCATAAGTGCTAATTTCGCATTTCTATATTGACAATTGCTAGTTGCATGATATCATCTTGATGCGATGTGAACAAGCACATTTCATTATCGGAACAGCGGGTTTGTTGGAGGATCAGTCGATGCGGTTTCGAGCTGACCACGAGGATCGAGATTCCGGTTGCGCTTACCTGCTGGGCGAGAATGCGGAACGCCGACGTTGTGACGCACCGCGGCGCCCAGGTTCACCCTATTGCCTTAGTCATCACTCTCTATGCCATGTCCGATGCGGTACAACCGAGGAAGCCGAGCGCCTGCGCGAAGTCGAGGCCCTGGCAAACGCGGTGGGCGGACGCAAGGGAGGCAATGCCACTGGACCGTCGCGACGTTTTCTGAGGCGACTTGAGCACGCGGTGCAAGATTTTTGACGACCGGATTGTTCACGTTTTGTTTTTTAGGAAAAGGCATGGCACGACGAAGTTCGCCTCCTAAAAGGACCTTGTTCGCGCCCGACGTTGACCTCGGACCGACCGAGGAACATCGGCACCACACCACAATCGAGCGAATGGCGCGCCCAATAAGCGATGAGGCAGGGCGATCAGCGCGCCCCTACCGTGCCATCGACACCTTGGTGGCAATGGAGCGGCGCGGGACGATCACCGCGAGCATGCGCCAGGCCGCAGAAGACTTTCGCGCACGGTTTGTTGCCGCACAGCTCGACCCGCTTCACGCCGTCGACTATTCACGTCTTCGAGAGGGCGAAAGAGGGCGGGGCAATTCTGCTCTCCCTGCGGCGTTGCGTGCGGAAAGCGCTCGTGAGGATGTTTGGCGAGCGATTGTCGCCCTCGGTAGGCCTGGTTCTCCGGGTGGGTCATGTGTGTGGCACGTCGTCGGTTGGGAACGCTCGATCAAGGAATGGGCGCTCGAGCAGGGATGGAATGGTCGTCGGATCAGTCAGGAAGCAGCTTCGGGCATTTTGGTCGCCGCTCTCGGCGCTCTCGAGGCACATTACCGGTGCCCACGAGCATTGTGAAACTGGAATTTCGTAATTGACAAATCCGGATCGATTTGGTAAAAGATGATTAAATGTAACTGCCCAGGTAGCGTGATTGG
>JAFAOB010000369.1 GCA_019238055.1 Alphaproteobacteria bacterium | reverse complement strand
CAGCGGTTCCCATACCGCCCACGCCGCATCTGTGAAAACCTGATTGCCGTTTCCTTCCGTCATCCCCAGAAAATGGGAACAGTACTCAAGCTCTAACAGGCCTTAGCAGCCATTGTTTTCAAAATGGATGCCGAGCTTGAGAGAATTGCCGAGGAAGGAGAAGCTATTGCACGGATAGCGATCGGTCTCCTCAGGTACTTTTCACCGGCAGCAGCGAATTTTCCGATGGTATGCGCGAATGCACTCCTGGGATCGGAGATTACACCTAGCTCACATCTTTTGGTTCTTGGCGAAGGAAGGTTCGCCTATTCACAAAAAGTGCTTTCTCATATTTTGCCTAGCTGGCGGCTTTCCGACGAGGCACTTACTCAATTGCGACCCTGCTTCGAAGCTGTCGGAAAGCTGGTGTGCCCCGAAGGACTTAGCAATTTTGCGCTCGCCGTCCGATCCAGCTTATTGCTGTTTGGCACTGGTACGACGTTAGCGAACCCTATCGAACGTTTGACATACACGATCTCGGCACTGGAGGCCTTGCTCCTGGGTCATTCAGCGGAGCCAGTCGAGTTTAGCATCGCGGAACGGACGGGTCTTCTCATCGCTCAAGGTAGGGTCGGACGTGAGGAGACTGCGCGAAACGTGCGCGAGGCATACCGACTTCGAGCGCGTCTTGATTTCGCGCCCCTTGCGCCGCACGAAATGGGTTCGGTCGCCACTTTCCTTCGCGGCGCTTACCAGGTGACGAATATAGCCTTGAGCAACGTCGATCGGTTCGTCTCAGTGGCCGAGTTCGTAGCTTCCGTTGACCGGCTCAAGAAGCAAGTCGATCCGACCGATGCCTAACCGGTCTTGGCTTGCATTAACGCAAGATTCGGTTTCTGGCGCAAATTGGGGGTGGGCTAATCCCGGTCGGGCGCTGCCGCGTTCCGGCCTTCTGCGTCAATTCCGCCGACTCTGGCCAACGGCCGAATTGGGGCATAACCGGTCGACCTTGCGGCGAGGATTAATGATGCCTAGAGCAGAGAGCGAGGCAGATAACCGTTCATAAGCACCGACAAACGTTTTGAATCGAAGAGCCGGCTTGAAAACGAGGCGGTTAGGGCAGCTGATATTTTGACAAATTGCGATATTATAAATTCAAGGGCATCCGTTGGCCGGGCTCGGATGGATGCGATAATCTTGACGCCTCTTGGTGATCAGCGGCACGCTGAGGGCAACTGTATCCGATATACTGGCGCCATGACAACCTATGCGCGAGTGCGGCCTGGTCTTCTTCTGATAAAACAGGATTGCAGGCAACATTCAACTAAATCACCCGTTGTGCCCGATCCGAAGAGAGGACCTGCACCATGACCGAGACCCCCTCCTATCGCGAGATCGGCGTCAGCCGAGAGGGCTATGTTGCGACCGTCGAGATGCGCCGGCCGCCGCACAATTTCTTTGACAGCGCGCTGGTCGCCGAGATCGGCGACGCGTTTGAGCGGCTCGATGACGATCAGAATTGCCGCGCCATCGTCTTTGCCGCCGAAGGCCGCTCGTTCTGCGCCGGCGCCGATTTCTCGAAGCGCCTGGAAACCGGGACCGTTTCCGAGGGCACCCGCAGTGCTGCCGGCCGCCACCTGTACAAGGAGGCAATCCGCCTGTTTCGCACCAAAAAGCCGATCGTCGCCGCGGTGCATGGCGCCGCTGTCGGCGGCGGGCTTGGACTGGCCCTGGTTGCCGATTTTCGCGTGACCTGCCAGGAGGCGCGGTTCAGCGCCAATTTCAACCGCCTCGGCTTTCACCCGGGGTTCGGTTTGACCGCGACCCTGCCGCGACTCGTCGGCGTGCAGCAGGCCGCACTTTTGTTTTACACCGGCCGGCGCATCCCCGGCGACGAAGCGGTCCGCATCGGCCTTGCCGATCTGTTGGCGCCGCAGGCCGAAGTTCGTGAAGCGGCGCAAAAGCTCGCGCTCGAAATCGCGCAGTCGGCACCGCTCGCCGTCATGTCGACGCGCGAGACGCTGCGCCGCGGGCTCTACGACCAGATCGAGGCCGCCACCGAGCGCGAACTCGTCGAGCAGGATTGGCTGCGCCGGACCGAGGATTTCGCGGAGGGTGTTAAGGCGATGGCCGAGCGCCGCCTGCCCGATTTCCATGGCCGCTGAGGCTTTCAATCTCCCGCGATTGGTCCCCGCGATTGACGACGAGCACCGAGCATGGCGCAGACATCTGTCAGCATGCGCGAGCGGCTGGCGCTCGGCAGCCGCAACCGGTTCAAGCTCGGGCTGTTCGGGGCCAATTGCTCCTCGGGCCGCGCGGTCACCAAGATAGCGGAGCGGTGGAGCGGCAGCTGGGCCGACTGCCTGCGTCTGGCGCAAATGGCAGACAAGGCCGGCTTTGAGTTCATGCTGCCGATCGGGCGCTGGAAGGGCTATGGCGGCGACACCGACTATCAGGGCGAGACCTTCGAGACGGTGACCTGGGCCGCCGGGCTGCTCGCCGCCACCCGCCGTCTGACGGTATTCGGCACCGTGCACGCGCCGCTGATCCATCCCGTTATCGCGGCAAAGCAATTCGTGACCGCCGACCACATCGGCGAGGGCCGCTTTGGCCTGAACCTCGTCTGCGGTTGGAACGAGGACGAGTTCGACATGTTTGGCGCGGCATTGCGCGAACACGCCGAGCGCTACGATTACGCGCAGGAATGGCTCGACACGGTAAAGCGCGCCTGGGGCGAGGAAGCCGAGTTCGAGGTCGAAGGCCGCTTTCTCCACCTGAAGCAGGTCCGCGCCAAGCCAAAACCGTTTGGCGGCAGCCGGCCGATCATCATGAACGCCGCCGTGTCGCCCACCGGACAGGCATTCGCGATCCGCAACTGCGACGCGCTGTTTTCAAATGCGTCACTTGGCAAGCTCGACGCCTTTACCGCCCATGTCAGCAATGTGCAGGCACAGGCACGCGTGCAACATCGCGATATCGAGGTTTACACGGTTGGCGTCGTCACCTGCCGTCCATCGCATAGCGAAGCACAGGATTATTACCGCTACTGCGTCATCGACAATGCCGACTGGGCGGCGGTCGACCACATCATGGCAATGCGCGGCGTCACCCGCGACGCCTACCCCGAGGATTTTGCAGAACGCCGTCTCTACCAGGCGAACGGCATGGGCGGGCTGCCGATTGTCGGTGATCCGGATCAGGTCGCTGCCGGATTGCAGCATATCCATGCCGCCGGCGCCCGCGGGATCGCGCTGTCCTTTGTCAATTATCTCGACGAACTGCCGTTTTTCTGCACCGAGGTCCTGCCGCGCCTGGCGCGAATGGGCCTGCGCCATCCGCCGTTTTCGCAATAGAGCACCGGCAAGCTGCTCCGGCCATAGATGTCCTAAAAGCTGGCGAGCGCGACAGGGATTGAGCCTGTGACCCCGCCCGCGTGAAGAGTGTGGAGCTGGTCGGATTTTGCAATGTCACCAAGTGGTTGCACTTGCAGTCGCGGCCTGCGTCACGCAAGGATCGCCGAGACACGTTCTCGACGCTCGCGTCAAGCGCGGCCGGCGCAAGCCGCAGGTCTTGATTGTCGACGGCGGCACCGGGCGGGAGCAGGCGCCGGCCACCCTGTGGGGCGACGTGCCGACCCAACGCTGCACCGTCCACAAGCACCGCAATCTGCTCGCCCACACGCCGCCACGGCTGCAT
>JAFAOB010000102.1 GCA_019238055.1 Alphaproteobacteria bacterium | reverse complement strand
CTGTCTTTGCCGCCCTTCCCCCCTCGGCGGAGGAAGGCATTTCATGAGGCGGTGCTCGCCGAACTCCTCGGCGAGCGCGTCATCTCCAGCCGGAACCGTCGCAACCCCCGCGGGGTCAAGCGCAAGATGAGCAACTTTCCGATCCGCCGCAAAACCGACTGTGCCCTACCGGTGATTAACATCACCAAGGCAATTCAGATATCTAAATGAACAATATTGGAGCTAGACCAATTTCTACTTGGGTCGAGGCATTCCCTTACTCGTCATGGCCGGACTTGTTCCGGCTATGCACGTGGATTCCCGGGCAAGTCCGGGGATGACGACTTGAGGGATTTGTACGAACTTTGGCGGAAAGCGCTCTAATACTTCCAATCGCTCAGGCCCTGCTCGCGCCGGTCCTTTGTCCCGAATACCTCTAAAATCATCGCTAAAACGGTTCTTCACGGACGACTCCGGTCCGGCGACGACAGCCCGTGCAGCTTCTCTCGTGGTTTTGACCTCAGATCTCGCCGCCTGTCCGGAAGAGCCGCCCTACCGTGCCATCAGCACTGGCAATCTCGCTTCCATGATGATGTGGCGCGTGGCACCGCCAAAGATCATCTGGCGGATGCGGCTTTGCGTATAGGCGCCTTTGAATAGCATGTCGGCGCCGGCGGCCATGGCCTCCTTCAAAAACGACTCGCCTTGCGGTTTCTGCCGCCCGACCGCGGTGCGCAAGCTGACTTCGATCCCGTAATGTTCGAGTGTGTGGACGAGCTCTTCACCCTCTGGTCCAGGCTCAGGCATGTGCTGAGGGCCGACCGCAACCACCGCTACGTGGCGTGCCCGTTGCAAAAATGGCATGCCAAGGGCGACGGTCAGCGCCGTTTCGGTGCTGCCGTTCCACGCGATCGCGATAACCTCACCCATCGTCGCAGGGCCATCGGAGGGAACCATCAGCACTGGCCGGCCGCTCTCGAACAATGCGTCTTCGAGCGTGGCCTCGGCAATCGAGGCGAGCTTTTCCGGCTGCTCGACAAGGATCAGATCGAACACCCGCCCGATTAAACCGACAACCGCATTCTGCCGACCGTCCTCTTCGCGCCATGAGGCGCTCGGGCCACTATGTCCGGCCGGTACCGGACCGATCGGGACGGAATGCGCGGTCATAAAATCGCGGAACAGCCAGCGTGCCTGATCGCGCCGTTCGTGCCCTTCGCGCTCGAGGGTGCGGTCGACCTCTGACGAGATCGAAAACCCCATCTCACCGCCGAAAACCACGGCATATTCGGTTGTCAAGCTGTGCAGCCCGACAATGTGGCTGTCGAAGCGCTGGGCCACTTTCATTGCCGCTTCGAGCACCGGCTTTGCGTTTCCGTCCCCAACAACGGCCAGCAGATTCTTCATGGTTCGATCCCTGTTGCAGTCTCGTCTCTTAGCGAAAGCGAGCTTGATTCCTGCTTTCCTACACGATTTTGCATGTACTTGCGAGAATTAGCGTTCTCGGTTGAGACCGAGATTGAAAAACCTCATTATTCGTCCCGGGGGAGGAGCCGAGAACGCAAAAGATTTTGCTGATTACGGTTCCGAATGCTCTGGTGACTGGTGATGGTCGGGGAACCCAAAAAACGCGTTTGGCGCCTAAATCTGGCGGCACTGGTAACAGCGTGGCTGGCCGTGGTGCCGTTTGCCGCCCAGGGACAAGCGCCGAGCATGGATAAATTACCGCGGTTTGCGAGCCTGCGTTCTGACGAGGTTAACTTGCGGGTGGGGCCGGGTGAGAATTATCCGATCGCCTGGATATTCAAACGCAAAGACATGCCGGTTGAGATCGTGGAGCAGTTTCAGAATTGGCGGCGGGTTACGGATTGGCAAGGCGACAAGGGCTGGATCCTTGACCGCATGGTCACCGCCAAGCGCTCGGTTATCATCGACGGAGCCGTCCGCGAGCTGCATCGCCAACCCGATGCCGCCTCACCTGTCATAGCCCGCGCCGAGCCAGGGGTGATTGCGAAACTGCTCGAATTGCAGGGCCCTTGGTGCCGCATCGAAGCCGGCGGCTACAAGGGTTGGATGCGGCGTACCGAGGTCTGGGGTGTCTTTGCCGAAGAGACTTTGCCATAGCCAAATTTTGCGCCTTGGGCTGCATGGAATGCAGCAAAGTCGATTGCTGAACGAGCGTGCCGGCATAGGGATTGATCTGCTGACGCCGGCACCGCCTAATGCTGCGCCATGTCAGAAGGAAACGGATCAGATGTTGTTCAAATGCCTGCCGCCCGGCGCGCCGATCCCGGGCCGGTTTCCGGGTCCGGCGCATGCGCGGGGCAAATGGTTCACCGTCGATATCCATTGTCACGTGCTGACCCCGAAAGCAGCCGAGATGGCCGCTGGCAATGCGGGCGCAACTCGCCATCCGCGCGAAATCTATGCCAATGAGCGAACTCGAGAGGTCAACCGTCAGCAGGCTGAACGCAATCGCATCCAATTTACCTCGGTCGAAAACCGGCTCGCCGACATGGACCTGATGGGGATCGATATCCAGGCGATCTCACCCTCGCCAAACCAGACCTATTACGGCGCCGACCCCGATCTCGGCATCGCCACGGCACGGGTCATAAACGATAACCTCGCCGAGATCGCCGCTGGGCATCCCGATCGCTTTGTCCCGCTTGGCACCGTGCCGTTTCAGGCGCCTGATCTCGCGATCGCAGAGCTCGATCGGCTGCACAAATCGCTCGGCTTTCGCGGCATCGAAATCGCCACCAATGTCGGCGGCGAGGATTTGTCGGCCGAGCGCTTCCGCAAGATCTTCGCGCACATCGAGGAACTCGGCCTCCTTATCTTTATGCATCCGACCGGATTTCCCGAGGCACGCCGCTTTGCCGATCATTACCTCGTCAATGTGATCGGCAACCCGCTCGATACGACAGTCGCGGTGCACCACCTGATCTTCGGCGGGGTGCTCGATGATTACCCCAATCTGAAACTGGTATTGTCGCATGGCGGTGGCTACCTGCCGGCCTATTCGGGCCGCATCGATCACGCGGCATCGGCCCGGCCCGACGCTTGCGAGCAAATCCACCGGATGCCGACGACTTATCTAAAGCGGCTCTATTTCGACACGATCGTCTACACCCACCATCAGCTTGAGTATCTGGTGCGGCAATACGGCGCCGACCACGTAATGATGGGCACCGATTACCCGGCCGATATGGGGGAGGTGGATCCGATCGGCTTTATCGAGCGGGCCAAAGGGCTCGACGATGCCGAGCGCCGCGCCATTCTCGGCCGCAACGCCGCGCGCCTCCTGAATATCGAAATCCCGGTAGCTGCGGATCGGGCTACTCCATAAACCAGCATTCGTTGATGATGCGGGCCTTTCTGTCATGCCCGAAGGCGCCCCGCACGATCAGAATTCGAGAGAGGCAAAGCGATGTTATTCAAATGCTTGCCGGAGGGTGCACCGATCCCGGGCCGCTTCCCCGGCCCGGTGCACGCCCGTGACAAATGGTTCACAATCGACATCCATTGCCATGTCAGGAACGAGAAGGCGACGCAGCTTGTCGAGGGCAACGAGCAAGTGTCGCGGTGGTTTCTCGAAACCCAGGCCAGCCCGCAAAGTCGCGCCATCAATCGGGCGAATGGCGAGCGCACCAACGAGCAGAGTGTGTCGCCCGAAAGGCGTATCGCTGACATGGACCGGATGGGGATCGACATCCAGGCGATCTCGCCGGCGCCGCGCCAGACCTATTACGGCGCCGACCCTGATCTCGGGCTCGCGACCGCGCGCGCGATCAACGATTTCATTGCCGATATCTGCGCCCGCTACCCGGACCGGTTTGTCGGGCTCGGCACCGTGCCGTTCCAGGCGCCGGAGTTGGCGGTCGCCGAGCTCGACCGGCTGCACAAATCGCTTGGCTTTCGCGGCATTGAGATCATGACCCATGTCGCCGGCGAAGACCTGTCGGCCGAACGGTTTCGCAAGATCTTCGCCCGCTGCGAAGAACTTGGACTACTGGTGTTCATGCACCCCGACGGCTTCACCGAGGCGCGCCGCTTGGCCCAGCATTATTTCACCAATGTGATTGGCAACCCGCTCGATTCGACAGTGGCGTTGCATCACCTGATCTTTGGCGGCGTGTTGCGCGACTACCCGAATTTGAAGCTTGTCGTGGCTCATGGCGGCGGTTTTCTGCCGGCCTATTCAGGCCGCATCGACCATGCCGCCTCGGCGCGGCCCGATTGCTGCGAGCAGATCTCGCGAATGCCGACGACCTACTTGAAACGGGTCTATTTCGACGCCCTCGTTTACACCCATCATCAGCTCGAATATCTGGTCGAGGAATACGGTGCCGATCACATCCTGATGGGCACCGATTATCCGGCCGATATGGGCGAGATCAATCCGCTCGGCATGATCGAGACCTGCCCCGGGCTCGACGATGCCGAGCGCAAGGCGATCTTTGGCGGCAACGCCGCGCGGCTCCTCAACCTGGAAATGCCGAGGAGACTGCGCTGATGGATAGCGCCTAATGAAAGACCCCTTTTACGGTATCGCGCAGCGTCGAGTTGTGCGGGTTGGGCATGCGCGAGGGGATATCGATAACAATGGCGGCGGCAGATCGAGCCCGGCTGGACGCGGTCGTGCGGGACCGCAACAGCCCGCAGAAGCACGTCTGGCGCGCCCGGATCGTATTGCTGACGGCCGATGGCCAGGGCACCAACGCCACACCCGCGTGATCGGCCCGGCGCTTTGCGGATCTCCCTTTTCCCGACTGCCAATCGCAGGTCGTTCGGAACTTTCACCCGCAAGAAATAACGGGAGCCGCGCTTCTGTAAGCGAGGATGTCTCGGCACGTCTTCCACTCCGACGGTGTACCGGTTCGGTGTGCCGATCGGAAAGAAAACTGCTTAAACTCAATAAGTTATTGATATGTAGATGGCGATGGGTATAGTGGCGGAGGGGGCGGGATTCGAACCCGCGAGACGATTCATCACCGTCTACACACTTTCCAGGCGTGCGCCTTCAACCGCTCGGCCACCCCTCCCCGCGATTGAGGCACCGCGAAGACCCGGCGACATTAGCCGTGGCGGCGGATAGGCGCAACCGCCCGAACAAGGCTTCTCTTGCAACCACCGCCCAAAGACAACAGTTCCTGTGTCAACCGCGCCAAACATCAGTGATCTCGCTGAGCTGCAACAAAACGGGTCCGCATTAAGGCGACATAGAAGGGAGGCGAGAACACGTCGTGAGCGGCCACCCGCGTTGATGATAGGCGCCGTCCCAGAACAGCCATTCATATTGGGTCGCACGGGTGAAGGCAGTGAGCATCCGCTCGCGGATCATTTCGGTTGCCCCGGCGGCGGCGCAGTCCGCGGTGGCGATGACCCCCTGTACCGTTTCGCCAAACCGTTGATCGGCGTAGGTGTCGATCCATGCTCGGTAAGGATTGTCTGGGGCCGCCGTCTTGGCAATGGCGCAGCCCACGTCCCAATAGATCCAGAAGCACGGGAGTAATGCCGCAACCAGTACCTCCCATGGCTCGTGATAGGCCGCTGCCAGCAGAAAGCTCGTATAGGCAAGGCAATCAGGTGCAGGTTCGGCGGACTCCAGCATTACTGGATCGACACCAAAAGTGCGCAGATAGCGCTCGTGCAGCGCTCTTTCGACGGCGACCGCCCCCAGCGCCGATTGAGCAAAGGCTTGCAATGACGGCGCGTCCGGCGCTTTTGCCGCCGCGAGCGCCAATGCCCGCGAGAACTGACCGAGATAGAGCGCGTCCTGGACAATGTAGTGTCGAAAACGCTCTGGCGCCAAGGTGCCGGCAGCAAGCTCGATGTTGAACGGC
>JAFAOB010000098.1 GCA_019238055.1 Alphaproteobacteria bacterium | reverse complement strand
CTAAGCACGCCCGTCTTTGAGCGGAGCTGAACTGCACGCATTCTCAGAAGCGCATAATCACCTCACTGCGGTGTTTCTCGACGTGTGCCGGCATTGGTATTTGGCCTCGCCGGGTGTTCCGGCTTGCAGTCGGTGTACCAGATTCTTTAAAGGTCACGTTGCGCCCCGGCGCCTCGGTGGTTGTTCGGGATGCAGCGCGGAATGACCGATATGATAAGCCGCAGAGCGAGCAAAGGTATGGTCTGACGTGCCGACGGTTCTTTCGATCCAGTCCTGGGTAGCCTGCGGCAATGTCGGCAATTGTGCCGCGCTGTTCCCGCTGCAGCGGCTCGGCATCGAGACCTGGTCGCTGAACACGGTCGCGTTTTCCAACCATACCGGCTACGGCAAGTGGCGCGGCGCTCCCGTACCGGCGCAGACCATCGCGTCCTTGTTCGAAGGCATCGCCGAGCTTGGGCTGTTGCCGTGTTGTGACGCGGCGCTGTCCGGCTATCTCGGTGAGGCCGAAATCGGGTCGGTGTTGCTCGACATCGTCGCGCGGGTCAAAGCGGCCAACCTCCGCGCGCTTTATTGCTGCGACCCGGTCATGGGCGATGTTGGGCCGGGCTGGTATGTCCGCAGCGGCATCCCGGAATGGTATCGCGATCAGGCGCTTGCTGTGGCCGACATCGTCACCCCCAACCGGTTTGAACTCGAATGGCTGACCGAGTCCCGGATCAGGACCCTCGCCGAGGCCGCAAGCGCGGCTAATACATTGCGCAAGCGCGGGCCCCGCGTCGTGCTCGTTACCAGTCTCGAAACCGGTGCCGATCGGCTCGCCGTGCTCGCCGCCGAGCCCGAGGGGATATGGACGGTGGAAACGCCACGCCTGCCCATCGAAGCCACTGGCTGCGGCGATGCCGTAACGGCGCTGTTTCTCGGTTGGTTGCTCAAAGGCAAGCCGGTGCCGGAGGCGCTGGCGCTGACCGTCGGTGCAATATGGGGCGTGGTCGAAGCGACCGCTGCGGCCGGCGGTGGCGAGTTGGCGCTCGTTTCCGCCCAGGACGAGCTCGTCGCTCCGCGCCGCAGCCTCGTTCCGCAGAGATTATGAAACCGAAAGGGAAAGAAAATGGAAACGCCGGGCAAAATCGCCGTCATTACCGGGGCCGGGAGCGGTATTGGTCGGGCTTCGGCTTTGGCCCTGATCGAGGCCGGGTTTACCGCGGTGCTGGCGGGACGGCGCCGGGAAATGCTCGAAGAAACCGCAGCGATGGCGCAATCGCCGCGCACGCTTGTCGTGCCGACTGATATTTCGGTACCGGCACAGATCGAGGCATTGTTTGATAAAGTCAAAGACACATACGGTCGCATCGACCTGCTGTTCAACAATGCCGGGATCAGCACCCGCGGCATTCCGTTCGAGGATTTGACCTATGAGCAATGGTCGAATGTCGTTGCGGTCAATCTGACCGGCTCGTTCCTGTGTGCGCAGCACGCCTATCGCATGATGAAAATGCAAAATCCGCAAGGCGGACGGATCATCAACAACGGCTCGGTCTCGGCGCATGTGCCGCGCCGCCACTCGACCCCTATGTTGCGACCAAGCACGCGTTGACCGGGCTCACCCGCTCGTTATCGCTCGACGGGCGCAATTACAATATTGCTTGCGGCCAGATCGATATCGGCAATGCGGCGACGAGCCGCAACGAGGATACCGCGCGTGGCCGGCTGCAGGCGACCGGGCGGGTCGAGGCTGAGCCGCGCATGGATGTTGAACACGTCGCCCGCGGCGTCGTCTACATGGCGACATTGCCGCTCGACGCGAATGTCCAGTTCATGACCGTGATGGCGACCAAGATGCCTTATATCGGCCGCGGCTGACCCCGAAGCGGCGTTATCGGGTGTCGAAAAGTGAATCCAGTGAGTCGCGAAGAAAACGCCGGCCTGAGCTTGCATCGGCGGGCAATTACGTTCTGATTTACCCGCCAATCGCTCAAAACTTGCTCAGACTGCCTACAAACTGATCAAGCAAAGAGACCTATCACTCCGTCCTTGATAACGCTTGTTGCCTATCAGCAAAAGGCGATCTGTCGGCGCATGACACAATCTCTTGGTTAGACCTCCAAACGTGATTGTTTTCAGGCCTCGGTTAGGGGTTGGTATGCCGATTGCGTCAAGCTCAAGTCGGGCGCGAGTACGCCTCGCGATCCATCAGCCTGTCCCGATCGTAACGATAATGCGAAAGGCTCTCTCCAGATGAAGAAGACCAAGAAAATCGCCATCTCGGGCGCGGCGTTCGCGGGAGCGCTGCTGAGCTTTGGCGTGGCCGGGGCATGGGCCGACGACCTCACCCAACTGCCGGCAGCGCCACCGCCTCCAGCCCCACCACCACCCCCGGCGGCGCCGACCTCGCCGCTGATCGCACCGGCAATTACCGGACCGCTGACGATCCAGCTGCCGCCGCCCAAATATACGCTCGGGCCGCTCGGCGACGTCTATGTCGATGGTATTGGCAGCGGTCTTTATCAGTGGCAAACCAATCCCGTGCCCAATGTCTTGCCGGGCAACAACAGGTCGGCTGGCGGTCTGAATAACGGCCAAGTCTTTGTCCAAAAGACGGATGGCCTTTTCCAATTCTACGCACAGGCCGGCGCCTACGCGATTACCTCGCTGGGTTCGCCGTTCATCTCGACTCCGCTTGCAACCTGGGGCGCCAACTCACCGGCGGGCAATCTGTGGGGTTGGTTTCCGCAGGGCTTCGCCAAAATCGCCCCGACCGATAATTTCTCCGTCGAAGGCGGCAAATTGCCGACCCTGATCGGGGCCGAATACACCTTCGACTTTGAAAACATCAATATCGAGCGCGGCTTATTGTGGAACCAGGAGCCCTCGGTCAGCAAAGGCGGTCAGGTGAATTATACGCGGGGCCCGCTCGCATTTTCGCTGTCGTTCACCGACGGCTTCGATTCCGGAGTCTGGAACTGGCTCACCGGATCTGCCACCTACACGTTGAATCCCGCGAATTCCTTTGAATTTGTTGCGGGCGGCAATTTGGGCAGTACCCACATCAATACCCTTCGTACCCCAATCCTGCAGAATAATTCTTCGATTTATAATTTGATCTACACCTACAATGCCGATCCATGGATCATTCAACCGTATTTTCAGGCCACCCACGTCCCGGCCAATTTCGGTCTTTACGGACCGAGCGCATCAACCTTCGGCGGCGCGCTGCTGGTTAATTACGACGTAGGCGCCGGCTTTAATCTCGGGGGGCGCCTCGAATACATCGGCACGACCGGAAACAATAATCTGCTCTACGGACCGGGCAGCGGCGCGTTTTCTCTGACCTTTACGCCGACTTATCAATATCGCTACTTTTTCACCCGCGGCGAGGTTTCGTTCGTCAAGGCAAACAGCGTCGCCGATGGGCTGGCCTTTGGCAGCAACGGTACGGCAACGACCCAGACCCGCCTCCTGGTCGAAACCGGCATCCTGTTCTGAGATCGGTTGCGGGGTGTCGAGCGGGGGCGGGTCGTCAGCGCCCGCCACATCCGGCTTTGCTTTGCAGCTTCTTTCGGCGATCTGGAGCGCTCTCTATATAGGAGGTATTTCCGCAACGGCCGGCAGAGCGAAGGGCAGGGAATGCCAGATCCCGATCTCGTCATTTTCGACTGCGATGGCGTCCTCGTTGACAGCGAAGTCATTTTTGCGCGGGTGCTCGGTGAGTGCCTGACCGCGGCGGATTTTCCGGCAACTGCGGCGGAAGCCTTGTTGCTCGGTTTTGGCAAGAACCGCGATACTCTGACTGCAGCGGTCGAAATGCGCTATGGCCGTGTCCTGCCCGAGGGGTTTTTCGAAGCGATGCGGGAGCGCACCGCATTCGTGCTCGAACGCGAATTGAAGCCGATGCCGGGCGTCGCCGAGTTGTTGACGGCACTGCCCCGAGCGCGTTGCGTCGCTTCCAACGGCCATCTGCAGCGGGTGCGCGAGCGCCTGGCGTTGACCGGATTGTTGGGCTTTTTCGACCCGCATGTATTCAGCGCCATTCAGGTCGCGATCGGCAAGCCGGCACCGGACCTGTTTCTGTTGGCCGCGCGTCAGCTCAAGGCTCCGCCTGCGGCCTGTACCGTTGTCGAGGACAGTGTCGTCGGCGTCGCGGCTGCGGTCGCGGCAGAAATGCCGGTCGTTGGCTTTTGCGGCGGCAGCCATTGCCCCGAAGGCCATGCCGAGGAGTTGCTTGCAGCGGGCTGCTCGCGGGTATTCACGCATATGAGCGATCTCGCAACCTATCTTTGCGGGCCGTAGTATCTCGCATGACCATCTCATTGCGGACCGAGCGGTTGTTGCTGCGGCCGTGGCATGACGACGACCTTGCCGCCTTCGCGGCAATGTCGGCCGATCCCGCGGTCATGGAATTTCTGTGGCCCTTCCCGGACCTTGAAGCATGCCAGGCTTGGGTAGCGTGGGCGCGCAGGCACTGGGATCAGCACGGCTTTGGTCAATGGGTCGTCGAAATTCCGGGCGAAGCCAGCTTTATTGGGGTCATAGGCCTCGCCGTTGTCGATTATGACGCGCATTTTACTCCGGCGGTCGAGATCGCGTGGCGGCTCGCGCGCGCCTATTGGGGCCACGGCTACGCCACCGAAGCCGCACATGTGGCCCTCGATTACGGCTTTGGCGAGCTCGGCCTTGCCGAGATCGTTGCGGTTACCGTGCCAGCCAATCTGCGTTCACGCCGGGTCATGGAGCGTCTCGGGATGAGCCGTGATCCGGCGGACGACTATGATCATCCAGCCCTGCCCGAGAGCCCGTTGCAGCGTCATGTCCTGTACCGGCTGCGCAATCCGCGGATCCGGCGGTGACGATCTTCCTTGTGCGCCATGGCGAGACCGAATGGAATCTCGCCCGGCGACACCAGGGCCGGTTTGATGCGCCGCTGACCGAGCGCGGCGTCGCCCAGGCTCGTGCAATCGGCCGGCGGTTGGCAACATTGCCGGAGGCTGAACGGGCGCCGATTGTCGCCAGCCCGCAGGAACGGGCACGGCGTACGGCAGAGATCATCCGCGCGGAACTGGGCGACGCCGCGGTCCTGACGATCGATCAGCGGCTGCGCGAGCATTCGGTCGGCTCGTGGGATGGGCTGACCTACGACGCAATCGCGGCGAAGCTCCCGGGCGTTTTCGACGGCGATGGGGCTCACGAATGGTATTTCCGCGCCCCCGATAGCGAGAGCTACGCCGCCTTTGCCGGACGTGTCGGCGACTGGCTGAGAGGACAAAATGACAGCATACCGGTCATCGTCGTCGCTCACGGGCTGGTCAGCCGGGTATTGCGCGGTCTTTACGCCGGGCTGCCGCGCGAGACCGCGCTTCTTCTGCCAGTGCCGCAAGACCGCATTTTCCGCCTGTCTGCCGGCGTAATCGAAACGCTCGCTGTTGCGCGCTAGCCTGAGACATTTGCCGGGCGGGGGTAGACCTCCTCGATTACATCATCGAGCCAATGTTGCGTCAGGCCCGGCACTTCAGCGATCCGAGCCGTCAATGCTGCGTTGTCAAGCTCATAGACCACAGCGCCGAGCCGCTTTTCACCGGGCATCTCCGGTTGCGCCGCGCCGACCAGAAAGCTCGACGCCGGCGACCAGATATAGCGCGTGCTTTCAAAGGTGAAATCCCACGCTTTGTGCAGATGTCCGCTGGCGACGAGGGCAACCCGATGCCACCGCACCAGTGCCATCAGCGCCCCACGCGGCTGCGGCTTGAGCGACCAATAGCCGGTGTCGCCTTCGCCCGGATCCTCAAGAAATAGCGGTCGGTGCAAGAACCAGGCAATCCGCCGCTCTCCTGCTTCGGCCATCACCTGTTCGAGCCACCGCGCCTGCGCGGCCTCCTCCGGCTCGCCGCTACCGATCAGCAGCGCGTCGAGCCCGACAAGACGCCAGCGCAGCGCCCCCTCTGCGACATCTTCGATCCAGCGATCGGGGCCGAAATGACGCCGCCACATGGTGAGCCGCTCGGCATTGACTGGTTGATGGGCGTGCCGAGCGTCGCCGACATCGTGGTTGCCGGGGACCGCCCGCCAGCGGGTTCCGAGTTCGTCCATCAGATGGGCGGAGTAGCTGAGGTCAGCTTCGACGCCGGCGCCATCGACGGTCACATCGCCGGTATGGATCACGAGGTCGGGGTGCTGGTCGGCGATCCACGCCGCGAGCGGCGCCCAATTGTCGGAGAAATGTGGCTTGTCCCGGCTCAGATGCGTGTCGGAAAACCGAAGTTTTCCGACAGCTTATTCTAGGGGTTCGGGCGTTCCGTTACTTCTGGCCCTACGGTCGCGGTCGCAGCGTTCACGGATTGCTATGGAGACTTCTGGCAGCAGGCCGTGGCGGACGATATAGGCGAGATGGTCCATAACGTCCCGCTTGATCTCGCGCGTGCCCGCCTTGTAGAGCTTGATCTGGCGCCAGCTGCAGCGGAGGGCAATGGCGAATGCGGTATTGGAAAGCTTGGCAAAAGCGAAACGACCCCGTGAAAACGAGCTAGCCGCATTCACTGCAGGTGATCACGCCAGCGGTCGACTCTTTGATGTTCATCGAAAGGTGTGCTATGCGCACAGTGGCGATCGGCATGCCCGTCTGGAACGGCGAAAACTTCGTTTCGGAGGCAATCGAGTCGATCCTCGGGCAAACCTACAGCGATTTCGAGCTTGTCATTTCGGACAACGCGTCGACAGATGCTACAGCTGAGATCTGCCGCGGATACGCCAAGCAGGATACACGGATA
>JAFAOB010000475.1 GCA_019238055.1 Alphaproteobacteria bacterium | reverse complement strand
TTCAGTTCTTGAGCTAGCTCTTTGCGTGCCGCAAGGCTGCTGTCCAAGTTGATCAGCTTCATCAGGTCGATGATGGAGTTGCGCCAATCGAGTTTCTGTGCCGCTTGTGAAGCAAGGTTGTCCATGATGGCGGCGACATCGACTGGTTCTCCTGCTGGGGCAGCTGCTGGAGCCGATTGGGCAACCGGTACCCCAGCCGCAGGAGTGTCCGCGGCTGGAGGCGCCGCCGAAGCCGACTGGTCAGCCGGTGTCTCAGCCGCAACTGGAGCCGCTGAAGTCTGAGACGAAGAGGGACCAAATATGGCGGACACGATGCTCCCAAAAATACTCATTCCCGTCCTCCCAGAGTTGGAATGAAACCTTTGTCATCAATAATTATCTGCTCTTCCAGTGTTATCGGCAAGAAAGCCTCTCCTGCGAGCTGAGAGAGGGTATCGAGTGCCGGGAAAGATGGGGCGCTGGGGGCGCCACGGAGTAATTCCACTCTCGTTTTTTGCAGTGCGCCCCGATGGCGCGTATCACCAATGGAGGAAGGATCCATCCAGGGAATTGTCGATTGCTCTGGTAGCTGACGAGCGGTTGCCTCCAACAGGGCACCGGCGCGATCAATCGGAGCGATCCGAGGCGTCACACGATGCCGCTCATGATCCTCGGTTCGCCTGCAGAACGCCAGTCACTGCTACAGCGCGTTTTCACACGGTCTGCTTGATTTATGACGGTTGCAGCATTCAACTGCCGTTCTCCTGCAAGTTCATTGGCTAAAGCCAAAACAGTTTGCTGAAGTTCCTGCGCAGCATGTTCGATGCTGCGAGCATGATCGCGACGGCGACGACGATTGCAGTCGCCACGACCCACAGCTTGCGGCCGGTCATTATCCCGCCCGGCCAAAATTTGTTGAGCCAGTGGCGGATCGGCGCTTTTAGTCGAGTTCAGCATCTCGACCACTCAATGGCGGCCTTCGGCTTAGCGCAATGTCAAAGCCTGCATCCCGGTGGGAGACCGTGCTGGCCCGCCGCAGGCTATCCGAGCGCAAACGTCGGCCGCGTGAAGCAGCAGGATGCGGCGTACCTCCTCAATAGCGTACGGGTTTGACTGCACCGAATGAGTGGAGCGGACGATATATTCGGAATCGACGCTTTCGAGATGGGCGCTCGAATATGCGACGACCGTGTCGTTGCCGCTCTCGACCGGCCCGTTACCGGCAATCGCGATAATCGAGTTGGCGTGGACACCGGGGGCAATCGGAGTTGCGGCCATCGCTTGGAGAACCGGGTTGTTTGGCGTCATGCCGAATAGGCTGCCCGACCCCAGATTGCGCGGGTTGACCTTGAAGTCGCCGGCATTGCGCGCGAGGTCGGCACCAATCTGGAGGACGCGCACTGGGAGGGTAAGAAATCGCCCCAAGAGCTCGGTGACCGAATATTCCGTGAGAAAGCTGCCGTGATGCGGCGTGGCAATGAAGACGACACGACGCACGTAGGGCAGTGGTTTGATGAAAACGGCCCGACGCAAGAGCTCGCGCCTCTCTGGCGAAAGCTGGACTTGGTTGAATGGCTTATAGGAGATGGCGTTCCACACTCGGTCACCGGTGTCGACGACCAGTGCCTTGGCGAGCAGGCCGCCCTGGCTATGCCCGATGACGACCATCTCCGATAGCGCGGGGTCGATACCCGTCGGGTCAAGCTTACGCACCGCATCCCGTATCGCTTCGCGCAGTAGCGCCGCCGAATAGAGAACGGGGTTACCGGTGTCGTAGGTGAAGAACCAGAATTGGTACCGATCGCGGATCCGCGGGTCATCCAGCAAATCATTGACCATGTCGCCCCAGCGGCCAGGGCTCGAGGCGGTGCCGTGGACAAAGATCACCGGGATACGCCCGGGTCGGTAGACATCGATTGAAGCGAGCTGGGTAGGCGTCGATTCCGAGAATACCCCCGAGAAGAACGCTTTAAGCTCGCGGTCCCAGATCTCCGGTGAGGCGAGAGTGTAGGCGAGCGTCGCTGTCTCATCCGACTCGAGCGGCACTGTTTTGCCGGCGACCGTCGTCGTAGCGACGTCGTCCGTATTGTACAAATCCACAGTAGCGTGCAGCTCCGGTTGCGCGAGCTGCCGTCGCGGCGCATCAAGGCGCAGCACCGCCGTCATCGGTAGCTTCGGCACCGTCAAGTTAACCGAGAGCCGGCTTGGTGGGAGCTGAGCTGATCGGGTAAATGGGCGGGATGACGACAGCTCGAGACCCAATTTACGCTGGCTATCGATACCCTGCTGAGATCATCAGCTACGCGGTATGGCTGTATTTT
>JAFAOB010000439.1 GCA_019238055.1 Alphaproteobacteria bacterium | reverse complement strand
GCCCGACCGATAGCCCATCCGGCCCGCCGTCCGCTCGCTCTTCTCGGCCCCTAACGCTTCGCTCATCTCCGCTTCGAGCACCTCCTGCAGCGCGGTCCGCACCAGCGCCCGCAGAAACTCCTCGTCCCCGGCCAGCAGGGCTTTCACATCGATTATTCCAGATTTACCTTTTTTCTCGGTCATGGTGTGCATCCTCGCCAAAGGATTCGGTGACTGCAAAATCACCCGCATACCATGACCATCCGCTTCAGCGGCTTTTGCTGAACCTTCCGGACGCTACCGAACCCGCTCACTTACGTCCCCGACGGGTTCGCAAAAGCTCCCGTTTGGCGCTGTATTCGTAAATTGCGGAGGCTACCGACATGGCCGCACCGAAGAGAGCTGTTATGTCCGGTAACGAAAATCCTGATTTTTTGAATAGAGCGCCTTCCCAACGACCGTGGCCGAAACTGGGCGCTTGTGGCAAAATAATGAGCGAGGCGGCAAATCGATTGACCCTTAGTTACACATTTTCCTAGGCTCGGGCTTCTGAGCGGGGCGGGCAGCGGGATTCCTCGCAGATTGTCAGCCTCGGCTCCGAATTAGCACGGTCATCTATCCGTCCATTCTGGGTGCCAGCGTGGACGATCTCGCTGTTTCTCCGGCTGCTGCATTGCTCAGCATCTGCAATGGATGCACGCGGCGCGAGCAGTCAGCTGGGCAGTACCAAGACCAGAGGACAAGCCTGCAGACAAAGTCAACCACCTGTGTTTCAGTATCGGACTCTTAGAGTTGGTGCAGCTCTCTATGCATATGTGCGTCAACTCTAAGAAATGATTACGGGCTATCTGTCAAAATTTCTTCGAATACCAGACACAACATAAAGCAGGGATTGGATCCTGTGGTGGGATGGGCACTTTGCTTCCCGCATTTCGGGTCAAATACTTCTGGTAAACTTGCTACAAAGGGAGTATTCTCATGTCCTCATCTCGAAGGCTGCGATTTGATCGCTCACCGGCGGCCACTGGAGCGGGGCCGATTGAGATATTCCGAAGGAATTTCACAATCGTTCAGGCAAACTCAAAGGAACTGCTCGATCAGGTATTCCGCCTGCGTTTTCAGGTATGTTGCCAGGAGAGGGGATTCGAAAATGCCGACGCATTCCCGGATGGTCGCGAGCGGGATCGCGATGATTACCGATCGACACACTTCCTCGTACTCTATCGTAAGGCGAAAGCGGTCGAAGTGATGCCTGTCGGCACTGTGAGGCTGATCCTGCCGCATCGCGGGACCGATCTGCCAGTCATTCGAATGCTGCAAAAACACGACCGCTGCAGAGTTGGTTTACCCATTGAATCCACGGCCGAAGTGTCTCGATTGGCTGTTCCTCGAGCATTTCGCAGACAATTGCAACGCGATCTGAGCAATCAGGTCAATCGAGCAGCAGCGGAAAGCGGCGCGCGGCGTGCACTCGCACTACTGAATTTTTGGCTGGTCCGGGGCGTGGGGCGGATGACTGCAAGTTGCGGTATCACGCACATCGTCGCGATGATGGAGCCGGCCCTGTTGCGATTGCTGCGTCGGATCGCGATCGAATTTCAGCCGCTGGGCCAGATGGTCGAGCATCACGGCTTGCGCCAGCCGGTTTGGGCAACGACGGCCAATCTGGCGGATCGTGTCAGACGAGGTCGTCCGGAGCTGTGGGAGATCGCCTTCGATTCCGCATGGGATCTTCCGAGGGCACCAGCTCTCGCTTAATCTATCAACGGTCGCTGGAACCCAGCCTTTGGTGGATGGGGAGGCACCGTCAAGTTGATGCTGGCGAGGATTGAGAAGCGTCGCTCATCGGCGTATGGCCTTATGCGGCAGCCTCGGCACCCGTGAGCTCGGCCCAGATCGCGAACGCTTGCGCGCGGACGGCCCGGTACTCGGCGGCAGGAAGGTGATCGCGGTGGAGGTGGAGGAGGTTGTTTATCTGATCGTGCGCGGAGAGGAACCCTTGTGCTTGATCGGCTGACTTGAACTGCTTCATCTGCCGTTCGCGCCGTCGTGTCGGCCGGTGAGAGTTCTCGGCCCTGTTGTTCAGACCTTTGTGCCGGCGACGCTCGGCCTCGGGCATCAGCTCCTGCTTCGCGGCGGGATAGCTCGCCAGTTTGTCGGTGACCAGCATGCGTGGCGGCCGGCCTTTTTCTTCAGCAGGCGTTGTCAGGTTGCCAATAGGCGGGCGTTAATGGCCGAAAAAGGCGCTCTGAAGGTTATACTGCAGGCGCAACGTCGCCGACGTCGCGCCATGTGCGAAAGGCGGCATCGCGAGCCGCACGATATTGGTTGGCCCTGAGGTGATGGCGGCGACGCTGGAAGTGGTTATGGCTCCGGCTGTGAGTGGAAAGAAAGCGCTGGGCCTGACGCGCTGACTTAAAGCGCTGCATCTGTCGCTCTCGTCGTCGTGTTGGTTGATGCGAGACCTCGGCGCGAGTGTTGAGATATCGGCTTTGACGGTGCTCGACACTCGGGAGGATCTCGCGCTTTGCGGCGGCATAGCTCTTGAGCTGATCCGTCACGATCACCCGCGGAATATACCGCAAGCCCTTCAGCAGCTTGCGAAAGAAGCGCTTGGCCGCAGCCGCGCGGCGCCAGTACGTGTACCTGAGGCCCGTGTGCCCCATGTAGGTCATCAGTGCAACGGCATGCCGGGCAACAGTCTCCCGTCCAGTGCCGCATTGCTCCATTACCTGCGTCGCGAAAGTATGGCGCAGATCGTGGATGCGCGGCCGCTGCAGCCGCCCAGGGGCGATACCGGCAAGGCGGATAATGTCGCGGAAGGCTCTGTTCGCCACGGAGTAGCTGATTCTTCTGCCCCTTGCTGACAGAACAGGCTATCCGCCAATCCGACAAAATCGCGGCGGAGCACGAGGTAGTGTTCGAGCGCCGCTTGCACCGTCGGATGCAGCGGTATGAGGCGGCTCTTGCCAAACTTGGTCTTGCGAATGTGCAAAATGCCGCCGGACAGGACATCGCCGAACCGCAAATCAAGCGCCTCGGTGATGCGCAATCCGGTAGCGGCAATCAGCCCGAACAGCATCGCGTAACGTTGCCGCTGCACCGCATAGTGCTCATGTCGCTGCAGCTCCACGGCGGCCTCGAGGGGCCGGGCCAGATCATCGGAGGTGAAGATGTAGGGAATGAGCTTGTTTTTGGATGCGGCGAAGAAGCCTGCCGGCGGGATCTCATGGCTGGGATCCTCGAGATGGAGGAACTGCGCTGCACGCACGACGTCTCTGAGCCGGCGATACCGCGAGTCCGGTGTTGGAGCTGTCTGCGCCCATTCAATGGCCGTTTGCGCGCGGATGTGGCGCTCGCCCTTGACCGCCGCAAACCGGGCGAAGGATTCGAGATAGTCCGCTGTTTGTTCCAGTTTGAAACCCAACGACCGGCGCAGCGCGAGATAGCGTTCGAAGTCGGCGATCAGCATACCGGCCGCACCGGCCAGGGTTGAGCAATCTCGGAGAGGAGCGCGAAGTCCACTTTGGCGTAATGCATGGTCGTCGTCGGAGATCGATGACGAAGCACCGCGCCGACACCAGCAAGACTGACGCCATGGCGCAGCATCTGTGTCGCCGCGGAGTGGCGCAGAATGTGGGCCCTTTGCAGAATGTGGGCCCCTTGATGAGCGCTCTTTAACTCCGGCCCTGATCAGCGCGTACCGCACGATCCCTTTAATGGCGCCGCGAGTAATGGGCCGGATCGGCACGAGATTCGTAAAGAACAATCGTGGTGTCGCGACTCGCGACCTCGCGTGCTCGATATAGACAATGACCGCATCTCCGACCTCCTGGGCCAGCGGAAGCCACTCCTGTCAACCGACATTCGGAACTGGACCCTTTGCGACATTGAGAACTGGACCCCCGGTTTAATTTCTACTGGCTGCGAGGCGCGGGGCTGAGGTGGCTTGTCCAGGTAGTCCACAGGAGGGCCCCGCGCGCTGCGGCGCGACCTTCGCG
>JAFAOB010000402.1 GCA_019238055.1 Alphaproteobacteria bacterium | reverse complement strand
AATCCTGTCGCCAATTACATCAGACGCGCTCGATACGGCGGCGGCCAAAGATGCCCTCGGGGCGGATCATCAGCACCGCGATCATCAACAGATACGGCACGAAATCTTTGGTGCCGCCGCCGACCAGCGGGTCGAGAAAGCCGGCTGAAAGGCTCTCGACGACGCCGACGATCAGCCCGCCGACAACAGCGCCTATGATCGAATCGAGACCGCCCAATATCATCACCGGGAAGACCTTGAGCCCGACCAGCGCCAATTGGTTGTCGACCCCGAGCATCGATCCCCACAGCACCCCGCCAAGCGCCGAGACGATCCCCGCCAGCGCCCAGGCAAGTGCGAAATAGCGGCGGATATTGATGCCCATCGCCATCGCGACCTGCTGGTTGTCAGCAACCGCGCGCATTGCGACACCGATCCGGCTCTTCAAGAAGAACCAGCCAAAGGCGGCGAGAAACCCGAGGCTTACCGCAGCGCCGACAAGCTTGATCGGCGGCAGTATCAGCGGACCAAGCAACACGGGCGAGTCGCTGATCGGCAACGGGATGGTCTGGGTGCCGCCGCCAAACGCCATTGTCGCGGTGCCGCGCAGCACCGCGGCAAGCCCGATCGTCGCCATGATGACAGCAATGATTGGCCGCCCCAGCAATGGCCGCAAAACGACGCGCTCAAGACCGAATGCAAAGACAATCATAGCCGCGACGGTGAACAGCGCGCTCGCCCACCACGGGGCACCGGCGAGATGGATCGCGGCCGCGGCGAGAAACCCGGCGAACATGACAAATTCGCCCTGGGCGAAGTTGATTGCGTCGGTCGCCTTGTAGATCAGCACAAAGCCGAGCGCGACGAGTGCATACATCGCGCCGACCAGCAAGCCGTTGGCGACAAGAATGCCGCCAAACCGCCACGGCAGATCAAGCATAGGCCGGCTCGCGCGACGGCTCTGGTATTGCCTCGACGTTGTTGATCGCGATCAAGGAGCGCAGCATCGTCTTGCGCCCATCCTCGAGAGTAATTTCGGCCGCCAGCTCGATCGCCTCGGCGGCGGCATAGAGCGCCTCGACAACCACCTGATATTTGTCGGCAATAAAGCGGCGGCGTACCTTGCGGGTGCGGGTGATCTCATTGTCGTCGGCGTCGAATTCCTTATTGAGCAGCATAAAACGGCGCACCGCCGCGGCCGGGGGAAGACCGGCATTGCAACGCGCGATCTCCTCGGTGATCAGCCGGCGGATTTCGGGTTTTGCGCTCAAATCCTGAAACGATGTGTAGGCGAGATTGTGCCGCTCGGCCCAATTGCCGACGGTACCGAGATCGATCGCAAGGATTGCCGCAACAAACGGCCGGTCGGCGCCAAACGCCACCGCTTCCGCGATATACGGGCTGAATTTGAGCTTGTTCTCGATGAATTGCGGCGCAAACGCGGTGCCATCGGCGAGCTTTCCGACATCGCGCGCGCGGTCGATGACGACGAGATGACCGCGACGATCAATAAACCCGCAATCGCCGGTCCGGAACCAGCCTTCGGCGTCGATCGCCTCGCGGGTTGCATCGGGTTGCTTGTAGTACCCCTGGAACATCGCCGCCGAGCGGACCTGCACCTCGCCGGTTTCGGCGATGCGGATTTCGCTGCCCGGAATCGCCGAACCGACCGTATCGGGATCGGCTTCGCCGTCGCGCTGCAAGGCGGCGAGACCCGACAATTCGGTCGAGCCCCAGACCTGCTTTAAGTTGACTCCAAACGCGCGAAAAAAGCGAAAGGTATCAGCGCCGAGCGGGGCGCCGCCGGTATAAGCCCAACGGGCGCGGGCGAGACCGAGCTGATCGCGGACCGGATGGTAGACCAGAAATTCGCCGAGCATCAGACCGAAGCACTGCAACATCGAGGGCCGTTCACCGGTGCCGCGGCCTGCCTCGACCCGCTCGGCAAGCGCGCGAAAAAATTCGAAGGTTCGGCGCTTAAGCGGCGAAGCATCGGCGGCACGCACCCGTAGCTGGGTCAGCAGGTTTTCCCAGATCCGCGGCGGCGCCAAAACGATGGTCGGGCCGAGCTCGCGCAGATCGCGCTGTACCGTTTCCGGCCGCTCCGGGCAGTTGCAGGTGAACCCGACGAGCAGAGTTAGCACCAGAGAAAACAGCGAGTCGCCGACCCACGCCATCGGCAGATAGCACAGAACCGAGTCGCTCGGGCGGATATCCTCGGCGGCGGCAAAGCCCTGCGCCGCCGCTATCAGATTGGCATGCGACAGCATCACCCCTTTCGGGTTGCCGGTCGTGCCCGAGGTGTAAGTCAGGAGTGCGACATCCTCGGCCAAGCCCTGGTCGATCTCGCTCTCGACATAGCCCGGATGCGACGCGGCGAATTCCTCCCCATCCAATAAAAGCTGGTCGTAAGCGGTGAGCTCAGGCGCTGCGTAGTGACGCATACCGCGCAGGTCGTCGTAGACGATCAATTCGAGAGCCGTGAGCCGCTTCTTGACCGACAGGATCTTGTCGACCTGCTCCTGATCTTCGGCGACGACCACCCGGATCTCGGCGTGGTCGAGCACGTAAACCATCTCGCTCGCGATCGCATCCTGGTAGATCGGCACGGCGATGCCGCCAAGGCACTGCGCCGCGAGCTGAGCCCAATAAAGCCGCGGGCGATTGTCGCCGATCACCGCCAATTTGTCGCCGCGCCGAAAACCGTGCGCGGCAAGGCCGAGCGCGAAAAGGTGAACTTGGCGGTAATATTCGGCCCAGGTGAAAGTTTGCCAGATGCCGAGAGTTTTTTCACGGATTGCCGGACGGTGCGCCATCCGCGCCGCATTAAGCCGCAATAGCCGCGGCAAGGTGTCCGGCATGACGCCAATGCGGGTGTCGCCGCCGCTCACGCCGCCGCTTCCTTTTCGCGCTGTGCCGCATTGCCGAGATAAGCGTGGATTACCTCAGGATGGCGCTGGATCTCGGAGGGCGTGCCGTCGGCGATCTTGCGGCCGTGATCGAGCACCGCGACGCGCTCGGAAATGTCCATGACCACCGCCATATCGTGTTCGATCAGGATGATCGTCGTGCCCCGTTCTCGGTTCACTTCGAGAATAAAGCGCGCCATATCCTCCTTTTCTTCCTGGTTCATGCCGCCCATCGGCTCGTCGAGCAGCAGGAGCTTGGGTTCGAGGGCCAAAGCTCGGCCGAGCTCGACCCGCTTGCGCAAACCATAAGCAAGCCCGCTTGTTGGCTGTTTGCGCAAATCCTCGAGTTCAAGAAATTCGATTAGTTCCTCGACTCGGGCGCGATGAGCGACCTCTTCGCGCTGCGCCAGCCCCCAATAGACAAAGGACGACAAGATCCCGGCGCGCATGCGCACATGGCGGCCCAGCATGATGTTGTCGAGAACGGTCATGCCGCTGAACAAGGCGATGTTCTGGAAGGTGCGGGCGATGCCGAGGGCGGCGATGCCTGAGGGCCGTGTTCCGGTCACATCCCGGCCCTCGAACCGGATAGAGCCGGTATCGGGCTGATAAAAACCGCTGATGATATTAAGAAGCGATGTCTTGCCGGCGCCGTTCGGGCCGATGATCGAGGTGAGCCCGCCGCGCCGGACCTCGAGCGAGATGTCCTCGACCGCACGCACCCCGCCGAAATGCTTGGATACCCCGGAGACGGTGAGTAGCGGTTCTCCGTCTGGTGCGACCGAGCGGCTGCTTAAAGTGCTTGACACGATATCGCCCGCATTTCCACCCTGCTCGTCCACCGAACCATGCCGAGCAATAATGGCCGTCATGATGCAGACGCAGACCACAGAATGCAATCGCTTCCATCGCGATTTTTGCGTTTTATTTTCAGGACTTGCCGCCCACGAAGGGACATGAAACCATAGATGCGCAAAATCACTCGTCCCTAGTGGTTAACACGGATGCCCCAAGCCGCCACCCTGCCAACGACGGTGCTGACCGGTTTTCTCGGCAGCGGCAAAACCACGCTGCTGCGTCGCGCGCTTCGTTCGCCGACACTCACCGATACTGCCGTGATCATCAACGAAATCGGCGAAATCGCGATCGACCATTACCTTGTCGATTTCGTCGAGGGGAGCGTCATTGAATTACCGGGCGGCTGCCTGTGCTGTGCGGTGCGCGAAGATCTCGCGCGGACTTTGCGCGCTCTGCTCGACCGGCGCGAGGCGGGCGAGATCCGGGCGTTTCGGCGCATCGTCGTGGAAACGACCGGCCTCGCCGATCCGGCGCCGATCCTTTACACCCTCGGCGCCGATCCGATGCTCGATTATTGCCTGCACTTGGCTAGCGTTGTCACCCTCATCGATGCGGTGAGCGGTGCCGAGACCCTCGACCGCTTTGCGGAGGCCGCACGCCAAGCCGCCCTCGCCGACACATTGGTGATCAGCAAGACCGACATCGCCCCGTTCAGCCGCGAGCTCGCGGCCCGACTCGACCGGCTCAACGACCGCGCCCGTCGGGTGTTCGCCCACAACACAGACGATCCCAGAGCCGTGCTGTTCGGCCCTGGGGGCCGGCTATCGTCGCAGCTTCTGCCGAGCGAGCCAGTAGCGGCGCACAGTCACGGCATTGATGCCTTTGCGATCACCCTTAGCGGTGCCTTGAACCGGCTCGAATTTGCCCGCGCACTGGGTGATCTCGCCCGCGAGCGCGGCAATGATCTGTTGCGGGTCAAGGGTATCGTGCGCTTTTCGGATCGTCCCGACCGCCCAGCGCTGGTGCAGGCGGCGCAGCATGCGATGTTTGCGCCCGAATGGCTCGAGGACTGGCCAGCTGACTGGCCGCTCGGCGGGTCTGATAGCGAAGGCCGCAGCCGGCTCGTGTTTGTCGTCCATGAGATCCCGCGAGCCGAGATCCTGGCGCATTTCGCCTTTGCCAATCCTATGCTGTACCCAGCGCAAAGCGCCGGTTAGTAGAGCCCGCGCCAGTGTCCTAGTCAGAAATTCCCCATATATTTCAATGCTGTCATTGCAAGCGGAGTGAAGCAATCTCGACGAGATAGCCGCGTCACCCTGCGGGCTCCTTGCAATGACAAGCCTTTCTAACTTAACCCGAACTACGGATAAGGGTTGAGGGGATTCCCAAAGAACCAAGGCTTTGACAGCATCGGCTTGCGAAGGCTGAGCGTCAAACCCGGGTCCAGGGAGCCCCCTCAATGGCGGTCGATATCACGGCGCTGTATTGCTGTCTCGA
>JAFAOB010000315.1 GCA_019238055.1 Alphaproteobacteria bacterium | reverse complement strand
TTTGTCCCGCCGCATCGAACAGGATCGCGCGGGTGCTGGTCGTCCCCTGATCGATCGCCAGGACGTAGTCTCGTTCGCAGGTCATCGGTCCGATCCGTTGTCGCAGCAGGCTTATCGCGAAAATCGCGTTGGTTCCATCACCGCGTCCTGTCCAGCGCCGGCTTGGTCGAGACCGCGGCGAGGGGTATGGTCGCGGCCCGTCATGGTTGAGGTGGTTTAATGAAGGGGTCGGGTTTTTTAACCGTTCTGATCCTATTGTTTGTGATCGGCACTGCGCAGGCAGGCGATCAAGCGCAATCTGAGGTTCATCGCATTGGGCTGCTCGCGACGGGTCCCAATCCGACCGATCAGAGCCCGTTTGGTGCCGGTCTCATCCGCGGTTTTGCCCGGCACGGGCTCGTTCTTGGGAAGAACCTCGATTTTGAACGGCGCGCAGCGCATGGCGATCTCGACCGTTTGCCGCAGCTCGTCCACGAGCTGGTCGCGAGCAAGGTCGCGCTTATTGTCACCCAGGGCTTCCCGGCAGCGGTTGCCGCCAAGGATCATTCGACTTTGCCGGTCGTCGTCGTAGGGGCCGGCGATCCGGTTGAAGATGGGCTCGTCAAAAGTTTTGCCGATCCCGGCGGGCATGTCACCGGTTTATCCGAGATTGCCGCCGAGCTGTCGGCCAAGCGCCTGTCTCTGTTGAAAACGGCGGTGCCGAGCGTGCATCGGGTGGCGATGCTGTGGAATGCCGATGATCTCGGCATGTCATTGCGCTACAAAGCGGCAGAGATTGAGGCCAAGCGTCTTGGGCTGGACGTTGAATCGCTGGGCGTGCGAGCACCCAACGATTTCAACGAAGCGTTTACGGCGATGGTCAAAAGGCCACCCGATGCGATCTTGATGGTTACTGATGTGCTGACGTTTTTGAACCGCAAGCGCGTGATCGACTTTGCCGCCGAGCATAAACTTCCGGCAGTGTACGAATACGACTCGCTGGTGCGCGACGGCGGCCTGATGTCGTATGGTCCCGATGTCACCGAGATGTTTGATCGCGCCGCCGAGCTCGCTTGGCACATTCTTCACGGAGCCGACCCGGCCCAGCTTCCGCTCGAAACGCCGAGTCGGTTCGTGCTGGCGATCAATCTCGATATCGCCAAAGCGATTGGTCTGACGATCCCGCCCTCGCTGCTGGCGCGCGCCGACGAAGTGATCGAATGATGGGAGCCGCTCCCTCGTGCTCGCCAACAACAATGCTGCACTGGCGGTAGCGAGTTCAGCCGCGCAAGCCTCGCGCCACCGCCCGCGGCTCGGGCTGGCAGCAAAATTAGCGCTCGCCTTTATCGGGCTCGTCAGCTTGGTGCTGGCGGTCAGCGGCGGGCTCGACATGTGGCTCGGCTACGATCAGGCCGAGGACGCCGCCGTGCAGATGCAGCAGGAGAAAGCGAAGGACGCTGCCGGCAGGATCACCGAATTTGTCTCCAATATCGAAACGCAGCTCGGTTGGACGACGCCGCGGCAATGGGACGCGCTGCCGATCGAACAGCGGCGTTATGATCTGATCCGCTTGCTGCGCGAGGTGCCGGCGATCTCCGAGGTCGCCGAGATCGACGGGTCGGGAAAGGAGCAATTGCGCCTTTCGCGCACCGCCCCGGATTCGATCGAGAGCGGCATCGACTTTTCCACCAATCCGCGCTTTGCCGAAACCAGAGCCAAGGGCGTTTGGTTCAGCCCGGTTTACTTTCGCAATCAGTCCGAGCCCTACATGACGATTGCGGTCGCGCATGATGGGCATCATGCGGGCGTGACCGTGGCTGAGGTCAATCTCAAATTCATCTGGGATCTGGTCAATGCGATGCAGATCGGACACAACGGCTATGCGTATGTCGTCGACCGCCGCGGCCGGCTGATCGCCGACCCCGATCTCAGCCTCGTGCTGCGCAACACCGACTGGTCGCACAAGCCGCAGGTCGCAGCAGCATTGGCGGCCCTGCACGGCGGCGCACCCTCTGATCATTCACATATCGCCAATGGGCTTGGCGGCGCTAAGATGCTGACCGTCCACGGCTTGGTGCCAAAGCTCGATTGGATTGTGTTTGTCGAGCGCCCGCTCGACGACGCATTGGCGCCGGTCTACGCGTCGCTTTATCGTACCATGGCTCTGCTGGCACTCGGTCTGCTGCTCGCGGCGGGCTTGGGCACGATCCTCGCCCGGCGCATGGTGGTGCCGATCCGAAGACTGCAAGACGGCGCCGACCGGCTCGGCTCGGGCGGGCGCAGCGAGCCGATCGAGATCCGTACCGGCGACGAAATCGAAATCCTCGCCGAGCGCTTCAACCAGATGGCAGCCAAAGTGCAGGAGTCCTACGAGACTCTGGAGGCCAAAGTCGAGGCGCGCACCGCGGCGTTGCGGGCAAGCGAGCAGACCGCGCGCGAGGCGCGGCTCGCGGCCGAAAGCGCGCTCGCCGATCTGCGCCGGGCTCAGGACAGGCTGGTCGAAACCCAGAAGCTTGCGGCCCTTGGTCAATTGACCGCGGGCATCGCCCACGAAATCAAAAACCCGCTCAATTTCGTCAATAATTTTGCCGAATTATCCGGGGAATTGATCGACGAGCTGAACGGCGCATTGACCGCGGATAGCGACACGATCTCTGCCGAAACCCGGACCGAGATTGAAGATTTGACCCGCACGCTCAGCAGCAACCTCGCCAAAATCGTCGAGCACGGAAAGCGTGCCGACAGTATCGTCAAGAACATGCTGATGCATTCGCGCGCCGAGGGAGGAGAGCATCGGCCCACTGATCTGAACGCATTGATCGAAGAAGCATTGAATCTGGCCTTCCATGGGGCACGCGCCGAGCATCCCGATTTCAACATTGTCTTGCGCCGCGATTTCGATCCGGCGGTTGGCGAGCTCGATCTCTATCCGCAGGAATTGACGCGGGTGCTATTGAACCTGTTCTCGAACGGGATTTATGCCGTGCGTGAACGCCTGCGCGCAGAACGCGCCCCCGATTACGTGCCGACTTTGTCGGTCGCTACCCGCGCTGCCGGCGATCACGTCGAAATTCGGGTGCGAGACAACGGCACCGGCATCCTGGAAACGCTGCGAGCAAAGATCTTCGATCCGTTCTTTACGACAAAGCCGGCCGGCGAAGGGACCGGACTCGGCCTGTCGCTAAGCCATGATATCATCGTCAAGCAACACGACGGCAGCATCAAGGTCGAGAGCGAACCGGGCGCCTACACCGAATTCATCGTGACCTTGCCACGGACAAACATAACCGTTGATGCCGATAACGGGGAGGAGCGATGACCGCGACAATACTCGTGGTCGACGACGAGCCCGATCTCGAAGCACTGGTCCAGCAACGCTTCCGTCGACAGATCCGCGGCGGCGAATTCGGCTTTTGCTTTGCACATGACGGGGTCGAGGCGCTCGACATGATCGCCGGCGGCAAGGATGTCGATATGGTGCTCAGCGACATCAACATGCCGCGCATGGACGGGCTGACATTGCTGCAAAGGCTCCAAGAAACGGCCGATCCGCTCTCGACCGTCATCGTCTCGGCTTATGGCGATATGGCCAATATCCGCACCGCGATGAACCGGGGCGCATTCGATTTCATCACCAAACCGATCGATTTCGGCGATCTCGAAACCACGATCCGAAAAACCTTGGCTCATATCGAGCGGCTGCGCGAGGCGCGGCGCCGGTTGGCGGAGGCGGAGCGTGCGCACGCGCTGTTGTCGCGCTATTTCTCGCCAAATCTGGCAGAGCGGCTGGCGAGCGATCCCGATGCGGTCGATCTTGGCGGCCAGCGACGTGAGATCACGTCGTTGTTCTCCGACATTGCCGATTTCACCTCGATGATCGAGACCCTCGATCTTGAAATTGTCGCACCGCTGTTGAACGAATATCTCGGCGGCATGACCGGTATCGCCTTTCGCCATGGCGGGACGGTCATAAAGATTGTCGGCGACGCGCTGCACGTGCTGTTTGGCGCGCCCGCTGATCAGCCGGATCACGCGACACGCGCCGTCGCTTGTGCGCTCGAACTCGATCAATATGCACAGACATGTCGCTTGCGCTGGCGCGACCGCGGGGTCGTTCTCGGAGCAACACGGCTCGGTCTCGAAACAGGGCCAGCGATTGTCGGCAATTTTGGCGGCGACAAGTTTTTCGATTACAATGCTTATGGCGATACCGTAAATACCGCTGCTCGCCTCGAAGCGGCGAACAAGCAGCTCGGCACGCGCATTTGCGTCGGCGAAAGTGTCGCGACCCGGGTCGCCGGATTCAAAGGGCGTCCGATCGGCGATCTCCTGCTGCGCGGGCGTAGAGAGCCGTTGCGGGCTTTCGAGCCGTTGCCGATTGAGGTCTATGACAGCACTGCGGCGCGGGCCTACCTAGACGCCTTCGCCAAGCTCGAAACCGAAAACCCGTTGGCAATACCGGCCTTCGCGGCACTGCTTGGCCTGCACAGCGAAGATCATCTGGTCGGGTTTCACCTGCGGCGCCTGCTGAACGGAGCCACCGGCGCCAGAATCGCACTCGATTGACCCGCAATGCGGAATTGAGAGCGGCGTGGGCGGGTAAGCGGAGATCACTCCGGTATCCGGCAGGTGGGTTGCGGATCGCCGCTGCATTCAAGCCCGGAGCAGCAATCGGCATTCGTCTTGCAGATTTCGCCTTCGCTCTCGCATTCGGCTGCGTAAGCCTTGGTGATCAAGCCGAGGCCGAGGCTGCCGAATAGGTTTTGCAAGCTGTGCTGGGCGGTCGTTCCAGACCGGATCCAAGGGGATTGTCCGCCAGTGGGATCGGCCCAGGCAAAATGCGGAATGGTGATGCCGAGCATCAGTACAACGCTGATCGCTAGATTTCTCATCGAGGTCTCCGCGGCTCAGGCCAAGTCTGTGTTCGTGATATGCTGAACCGATCAGCGGAGTTGTGCGACCGCGGCTGGTCAGTGCTCGGTCAGTTTCAGCTCAATCCGACGATTACGCCGGTAAGCCTCAGGGTTCGAAGTGGGATCGATCGGCTGGGTATCGGCAAACCCCGCTGCCACAAGCCGGTTCGCGGGAATTCCCTTGCTTGTTGCATAGCGTACAACCGACAGCGCGCGGGCGGTAGACAACTCCCAGTTCGAGGGAAATTGCGGCGTTTTGATCGGATTGTGATCGGTATGGCCGTTGACCTGCAGCACCCAATTGATGTCGTGGGGAATCTTGGCAGCAATCTGTTTTAAAGCATCGATCACGGGATCAAGCTCTTTTTTTGCCGCATCGGTCAGATCGGCGCTGCCCGGAGCGAACAGAACTTCCGACTGAAACACAAACCGATCGCCGACGATGTGTATATCGGGCCTGTTGCCCAGGATCGCCTGCAGCCGCCCAAAAAACTCCGATCGATATCGCGCAAGCTCCTCGACCTTGTTGGCGAGCGCGACATTGAGCTTTTTCCCGAGATCGGCAATCTGCGTTTGCTGTGACTTGACCTTTGCTTCGGAAATGTCAAGCGCTGCGGCAATTACCGAGAGCTGCTGACGCAACGCGGCAATCTGCTGGTTCAATAGCTCGACCTTTGCGAGGGCATCGGCGCTGATCGATTTCTCGGCCGCAAGCGCTTGTTGCGTGACCGCCGTCTGCTGCTGTTCGGCGCCGAGGCTGGCGACGAGTTCGTCGGATTTTTCCCGCAGTTTTGCCGCCTGGTTGGCCATTGGTGTGAGCTCGGCAACCTGCGCGCTAAGCTTGTCCCGCTCGGCCTGCACGCTTTTCAATTGCGCCTGCAGGCGGGCCGACTGGCTTTGGAGATCGGCATTCGAACCGCGTTCGAGCGACAACAAACTGGCGAGCGCATCGACCTGCTGCTGCAATTTATGCAGCGCTTCTTCGCGTCCGGACAGTGCTGCCGATAAATAGAACTGACCTGCTGTAAACACCAGCAAGATGAAGATGATCACCATCAACAATTGCGATAGTGCATCGACAAAGCCGGGCCAGATGTCGATGCTCGGTCGCCGGAAATTTCGCGGAGCGATGGCCATAGGTTAGCGGAGGATTGAGCTCAGCGCCGGCCTTCTTCGGCCAGCGCGGCGATGGTTCGGGCTAGAATACGGATCTCTCCGCGCAATTCCTGCACGCTTTGGGCACGACCTTGGGCCGTGTCCTCGATCAGCCGTGCGGTGTAAGCCTCGATATTGCGAAGATGATTGCGCAGCGTGTCGTCGTGCCCACTCGCATTCTCGACAATATCGCCGAGGCGCGCCAGGACCGGTTTCAGCTCGAGCTGGTTTTCGGCCAGTCGCAACATCAGCATCTGGCCCGCCTTCATTTGCTCGCCAAGAATTCCGAGGCGGTCGGACAAATTGGCCAAAGTCGCATTGGCGTTGATACGAGCCTCTTCACCCCGTGACAGGATCCGCTGTAGATTTTCAAGGTTGTCAGCAGTCTGCTCAAGCAAAGCCTGGATATACACCGGGATCGGAGCGTCACCGGCATCCCCGAGAGAGCCGCCCGAGAGCCGCGTGAAGCTCGACAGCCACTCTTCAAGATCGTTGTAGAAGCGATTTTGCGCCTGCCCCGCCTGCAGATCGAGAAAGCCGAGCACGAGGCTGCCCGCGAGCCCGAAAAGCGACGAGCTGAAGGCAGTGCCCATCCCAGCAAGCGGCGATTCGAGGCCGGCTTTCAGATTGGCGAAGGCCCGGGCAAGATCACCGCCGCCGATACTCAACCCGCCAATCACCCCGCCAACCGAGCGGACGGTCTCCAGCAACCCATAGAACGTACCGAGCAAGCCGAGGAAGATCAGCACCCCGATCAGGTATCGGGAGGTCTCGCGCGTTTCGCTCAGGCGCGAACCAATACCGTCGAGCAAGGTCTGCAACGAGCTGGCCGAGAGACTGACATGTCCCCGATGACGCGCACCCAACATCCGCGCCATCGGCGCCAACAGCCTCGGTTCGCCGCGCCGGCCGGAAATGGGCTCCTCGCCGCCGCCTTGCAGCTGCCGAAAACCCTCGATCCACTCGATCTCCGGCGCGAGCATCAGCACTTGGCGAAAGATATAGGCGATGCCGGCAACGAGGATGCCGAGGATGACCCCATTAACGCCAGGGTTCCCCATAAAGGCCGTCGCAAGCGATTTACCCAGCGCCGCCGCGAGGGCTGCGACCAGCACGAGAAACAACGCCATGCGAATCAGAAACCGCCGCGGGCGATTCATCGAGCCGGTCCGCAGAGCGCGCCGAGCCGGAATCTGCTCGCGTGCGGCACCGCCCTCGGCTTGGAATACAGGGCCCGGTCCAGTTTGCTCCGGCCGAGCTCGATACGCGTGTCTCACCGCACCCCCGAGCCTAAAAACCTCGAGACATGGCATCAGGCGCCGGTCTGCAGGGTTTGTCGAGCCTGCAATCTAGCTTACCAAATATTTTGATACGACGTCTTACCGGGCGGTCGTTCGCCGCTGCTCTGCCTTTGCTTGTGGGGGTGCCGCCCGCGACGGAGTTCCCCCGGAGCGCAGTGCCTCGCGGATCAGCGCTGCCAACGGCAGGTGCAAATGGTCGTTTGCCGCGAGCACATCGCCGCTGGTCATCATCATATGCCCGCCAGACAGATCGCTGACATAGCCGCCCGCTTCTCGCACTAGCAACAAGCCGGCGGCGATGTCCCAAGGTAACAGCCCGAATTCCCAGAACCCATCAAACCGTCCCGCCGCGACATAGGCAAGATCGAGCGCCGCGGCGCCCATGCGACGCACACCGCTCGTTGCCGTCATGACCGCTGACAATGTCGCCAAATAAGTCGGGTGGTCACCGCGTTCGCCAAAAGGCATGCCGGTGCCGATCACTGCATCGGCAAGCTGGCGCCGCGCTGAGACCCGCAGCCGGCGATCGTTGACAAACGCGCCAAGGCCTTTCTCGGCCGAATACATCTCGTCCCGGACCGGGTCGTAGATCAGCCCGGCAACGATTTCACCATCGCGTTCGAGCGCGATCGAGATCGCAAAGTGCGGGATGCCGTGGAGAAAATTGGTCGTGCCGTCGAGCGGGTCGACAATCCAGCGATGCCGCGGGTCGCTGCCCGCCTCGGCTCCGCCTTCTTCAAACAACAGGCCATAGCCTGGACGAGCGCGGGTCAACTCGGCCTTGAGCGTACGTTCGGCCTTCAGATCGGCGGTCGAAACAAATTCGCCCGGTCCCTTGACTGAGACCTGCAACTGCTCGACCTCGCCAAAATCGCGCAGCAAACCGCGCGACGCCTTCAGGGCCGCGTTTGCCATGACGTTCAGGATTGGGGAGCGCAAAGCCATTGCCGTAGTCTCACCCCGATGTGCCGTTCAGTCCTTCGCCCGCTCCATGTAGCTGCCATCGGCGGTGCTGACGACGATGCGGGTGCCGGCCTCGATATAGGGTGGGATCATGACGCGACGGCCGTTTTCGAGCTTCCCGGGTTTGTAGGAGGACGATGCGGTTTGCCCGCGCACCACCGGGTCAGCCTCCACCACCTGCATCACCACTGAGGGCGGCAATTCGACCGAAAGCGGCGTCCCCTCATACAACATGACTTTGCAAATCATGCCATCGCGCAAAAAATCGGCGGACTCGCCGATCATCTCGGTCGGGACCGACACCTGTTCGAAGGTGTCGTTGTCCATGAAGGTTGCCTGACCACCCTCAGTGTAGAGGAACTGCATCTCTTTTTCGTCAAGCCGGACCCGCTCGACGGTTTCCTGGGTACGAAACCGATCGTTGAGTTTGATGCCGCTACGCAGATCCCGCATCTCGACCTGCGCGAACGCGCCGCCCTTTCCGGGCTGGACAAAATCCCGCTTCAGCACGATCCAGAGCTTCCCTTGATGCTCCAGGACGTTGCCAGGCTTGATGTCGATGGCGTTGATCTTCATGACTTGGGAATCCTGGTAGGGCGCGCGCGGCGCGTGCTACCCAGACATTAGCACGGGCTGGCCTTACGACAAGACGGAGCACCGAGCCGATGGAACAATGGTGGCGGCCGGAGCGCTTTGCACGACGTCGTGAGCGGCTGGAGCAGCGCGCTCGGATGCAGGCTGCGGTGCGCGCGTTTTTTGCTGCACGGGCCTTCGCCGAGGTCGACACCCCGGCGCTCCAGGTTAGCCCCGGTCTGGAACCGCATCTCAAAGCCTTCGCCACCGATCTTCACGATCCGCGTGACGGCCATGCCCGGCGGCGCTATCTGCACACCTCGCCTGAGTTCGCGATGAAAAAGCTGTTGGCGGCCGGGCTGCCGCGCATCTGGCAACTCGCCCATGTGTTTCGCGATAGCGAGCGCAGCGCCATCCACCACCCCGAATTTTCGATGCTCGAATGGTACCGGACGGGCGCGTCCTGGCGCGATCTAATCCCGGATTGCGTCGGACTGTTGCGCGCTTGCCAAGCCGCTACCGGCACAGAGTTTCTGACGTGGCAGGGACGCAGGGCCGATGCGCGGCAAGCGTGGCAGGAAATCAGCGTTGCCGAAGCTTTCCGCCGGCATTGCGGCATCGACATTCTGGCGACAGCCCCCGACCCGCTAGCGCCGGACGTTGGGTTGCTAAGTTTCGAGGCGCGCCGGATCGGGATCGAGCCGCATCCCGGAGATGATTGGGAAACGCTCTATTTCCGCATCTTTCTCGATCGGATCGAGCCTTTACTGGGCATCGGTGTACCGACCGTGCTGTACGACTTTCCCGCTTCGCTGGCCGCGCTGTCGCGGCGCAGCCCGGCCGACCTGCGTCTTGCCGAGCGCTTCGAACTCTATGTCTGCGGTCTCGAACTCGCCAACGCCTTTGGCGAGCTGACCGACGCCGCCGAGCAGCGCGTTCGCTTTGTCGCCGACCAGGCGAAGAAACAAGCGCTCTACGGTGAAATTTACCCGATCGACGAGGATTTCCTCGCAGCACTCGAAGCCGGCCTGCCGCTCTCGGCCGGCATCGCGCTCGGCTTCGATCGCCTGGTTATGCTGTGCACCGGGGCAGATGACATTGAAGATGTGCTGTGGGTCCCTGTCGGCTGACCGTATGGACTGACCCGCGGCGCCACGTGGAGGGGTGTTTTGCCTACCGACATCCGGGCCCTGCGGATCACTGCACTCCCGCTTCACCCTTGAAGCTCTGGCCGATGATCGGCATGTCGAGGTGCAGCGCGCGGTGCGGCGGTTCTACCTTATAGGTGGGGCGATAAATCTCGATTTCGTGATCGGTGTGCGCGGTCGTTCCGGTGATCGGGAAACGTGCTACCTGGACGAAATCCGGCGTATGCAGGACCGCATAAAGCCGCGACATCTCGCGCAAATCCGTCCAGAAATCGGGCTGGGCAACCACCAGATCAACGCCATAGTCGCGCAAAGCTTGGGCGATCTGCTTTTGGTCGAGCTTCGCTTCGCCGACGCCGCGCACGCGCTCGACCGCGACCCGTAACAACAGCTTGTCCGCCCGTATCGTCGATAAATCGCGCCGTCCCTCGTGGGTTCGTAAATCGAACACGAAATTTCCGTCGCGATAGCCTGAAAACAGGATCACCCCATTTTTGGGTGCCTGGGCGGCAACGAAATCCGCCACCTGTGCATAGCCCTCGATCTGCGGTGGCGGGTAGAACACCAAGCTGTAAAGCAAAGTGCCGATGCCGAGGCTCGCGATTGCTGCTTGGGCAACCCATTGCGGGAGTAATCGATCAAGGGCCAGAACGGCACAAACTGCGAGCGGAAACGCGATCATCATCCCGTGCCGCGGTTCACGCACCTCGATGGTTGAGAAGAACAGATAGCCAAAGGCGAGCCAACCCACGAGCAGCCAAGCAACCCGGGCTTCGAGCGGCGCGGTCCGCCCGCTGAGCACGAGGACGAGGCCGCAGACTGCCAGCGCGGTCCCGGCATACCCGAGATATGCCGGGATGGCTTTGGCATAAAACAACCATGCAGCGATGCTGGCGCGCGGCAGGTCGGTTGATCGTCCGGCGACTGATTGGACATTTACCCCGCCGAACTTGATCGTCATCACAATCACCGGAATGAGCCCGAGGAGGCCGAGGATCGCAGCAAGCAAAATGTGGCGGTCACGAAAAAACCGTCTTCCCACAGTAGAAACCAGATGAATCACCAATACAGGCACGATAAATGCTGCTGTCAATTTCATGTAAATTGCCGCGAGAATTGCCCACAGCGTGAGGTACAGGTAAAGCGGCCGCTCGGAGCGTAGATAACGTACATAACAATAGACACCGACAACGACGGCAGCGTAAGCCGGCACATCCAACATTACCTGGCGTCCCCAGAATGCGATCTCTGGCCCGCCAATCACGAGCAAGCTCGCACCGAGAGCCGACCATCTGGGGAAATACAAGCGCACGAGACCGTATGTTGCCGCTCCGAGCACCACCGTAAAAAGACTCACCGCAGCCTGCGCTGCTAGCTGGCTGACGCCGAAGATGGCAAATCCGATCGCCTCGAAGCAGTAAAACAGCGGCGGGTAAAATAATATCGTTAGAGCCGGATACTGCAGATAATAGTTGATCGCCCAGGTCTTCGGATCGTGCCACGGTGCGGCGGTGACGAAGTCTTTGACAAAGACGCCGTTCAGAGCATGGCGCGGGGCATCGCTCCACCAGAAATCCCCGGCATGCGGAGCGGTGGTCAGCAGTGCTGCATTGGCCGCAATAAAAACGATCGCAACCAGCGCGCGATCAAGGCGATCGCGCGGTGCCGTCGCGATGCGCTCGCCAAACAACCTCGGCCGAGCGAGGATCAATTGCGTCGCCAAGTCAGTACGGATGATACGGCGTAGTTCCACACGACGCCAACCACAGCGCCCGCGAGTCCGGACGCCCACCAGGTATAATGGTCGGCGAACGCCGCCGAGGCGATGCCAACATTGGCGACTGCGCCGAGACTGCAGACAGCGTAAAATGAAAGAAGGCCAGTAACAAAGCGCCTGCCGGTGAGGCGTCGGTCCCGATAGGTCAGCATATTATTGAGCGCGAAATTGCTGGTCATCGCCGTAAAAGTGGCGATTGCCTGCGCTGCCGGGAACGAAACCAGCTTCAGGCCGAAATAGAGGGTCGTAAAATGGACGACGACGCCGAGGCCGCCGATTGCTGCGAAGGAAATAAAACGTGCGGGGACGTAGCGGCCGACCGTCTTGTCGATCAGCAGCATCAGATATTCCCAGATGACAAAGCTGTCGAGCTTGCTTTCGCCGTGCTGACGCTGCCCAAAGACGTAAGGAACTTCCTTGAAGCGAAAGGCAACCGGAGTCGAGGCAAAAAGATCGAGAAGGATCTTAAACCCCTGGCCCGAAAGGCACCTGACCGCGCGCTCGAAGGCCGGTCGGGTCATTATGAAAAACCCGCTCATCGGGTCGGTGAGGTCAGCGGGGACAATCAGACGTGCAAGTCGTGCGGCGATGTTACTGATTGTCGCGCGACGGCGATCCCAATCACCGATGCCGCCCCCTGCGGTATGGCGGCTGCCGACGACGACGTCGAGATCGTCCGCTTTAATCATCGCCAGCATGCGTGGCAACAATGTCTCATCATGTTGCAGATCTGCGTCGATAACCGCGAGGTAAGGGGCGCAACTGGCAAGCATCCCCTCGACGACCGCGGTCGACAGTCCACGCCGGCCGATACGCTGCAAACAGCGGACGCGAGGATTATTCTGGGCAAGCGCGCGAATTTTGGCAGCGGTACCATCGGGTGAATCGTCGTCGACATATACGACTTCCCACTCGATCCCGCAAAGCGCGGCATCAAGACGCGACAGCAAGATTTCGATATTGTCGCGCTCATTAAATGTCGGAACAACGACGGTAAGCTCGACCCCCTTCAGGGCGGTCGTCCGGTCAAGAAGGGTTGTTGCGGTCCCACTTGGGGCGGCCGCCGCGACCAACTCTCCTGATTGCATCAGTGCCTGACTCCAATTGCCAAACTTATAAGCGAGCGCGGGTCATGTTCGTTGACCCTTTTTATGTTCTCGTCAGCCAAAGACGCACACCATACCGCAAACGACATCTTCAAAAGTGCCGAGGAAGTTTCGCAACGTCGTCTTTCTGGTCCGGTCCTATTACAGGAGATGAGCCGACAATTGAATAAGTGATTTTATTGCAGTCGATATTAACAGATTGCTGCGAGCCAACATGTCGCGCGAACCATCGAGGCTCCTGGGTCGCCTTACGAGCTGCTCGGCCGGCGGTTCAGAAACTCGCGAAACCCCTCACGCGGATGACCCGCGGCAAGCCAAGTGGCGCGGGCGTCTTCCTCAGTGGCGTAGCGGTCGCGCCAGCCCATGCCGATCTCTTCGTGCAGCAGACGCTTGATGCCCTGGACCATGCGGGCATCGTTTTTGGCAATACTCTGCCCGATCTCTATTGCGGTTTCGAGTAGCCGGCTGGCCTCTACAATCTGGTTCAGCAAGCCGATCCGCTCAGCTTCCGCAACGGTGACGACCCGACCGGTATAAAGAAGCTCCTTTGCTTTTGGCAACCCCACCAGCAATGGCAACGACCAGGTCGAATTAACCCGGCCATAGCTCGCCGCCAGAAACCGAAACTGGGTGCGCTCGCAGCCGATGCGCAAATCGAGCGTCGAAGACAGCAACGCGGCGCCGCCATAGGCAAGGCCATTGATCGCGCCGATCAGCGGCTTGGGAAAGGTGGCGATATGCCAGGTTGCCGCGCTGCGAAAGGCTTGGCGTTGGGCCAGTTCCTCACTCGACAGACCCGCCATCTCATGAATATCGGCGCCGGCAGAAAAGGCGCGTTCCCCGGCTCCGGTCAAAATCACTGCCTTGATCGCCTCGTCCGCCTCATATGTGGTTAGAGCCTCGTCGAGTTCGCGCATTAGGCCAAAGCTCAAGGCATTCAGCTTCTCCGGCCGGTTCAGCGTGATCACCGCTACCGCGTTGTGCCGCTCGGTCAGAATGAATTCGTGGGCCATCGCGCGCCCCCTCGCCGCTCGTCAACAGTTTGACACTACGCGCGAGCCGCCGTTCCCTCAACCTGTTCGAACGGATCAGTTTCGGATCACTCGATATCTTTTTCCGCTTAGGCCTGAGCAAGATGCAGGCTGTACTTTTCGTCGGGACGCCTGGCGAGGTTCACGGCCTCTTTTACGCGACCTGGCATTTTTGAGTGCCCTTCAGGCGGCTCTGTCCGTAAAGCTCCATTCGTCGCCGTAAAAGAAAGAAGCTGCCGGCCGAACGGTGATGGGCCAGTGGCAGCTGCTCTTGGTCGAGGCGCTCGGGGATGTGCGAACGGCATTCTTCGGACCAACCAGAAGCACGGTGCCGGGATCGAACCGGACGATAAAGAAGCCCGGCATCCGCGCCTTCTGACGGGCTGTGGCTTATTAACTACAGCGGGTCAGGCGATCCGGCGAAAAATTGAATGTTGGCGGTTGATCGTGTGCGGCCGAATCTTGGGTTTCCATTCGCCAAGATCGGACGCTTCGGTCCAGGCCGGGCTGTTTATCACCTCGGCATTGTCGCATTCATAGATCGCGAGATAGCACGGCATCGTTGGAACCGTTGAATTTTCCAAGCGGTAGCGGCGGCAGGATCGAACGCCCGGCACTTTGAGGATTGTCGGCACGTGATCTTCATCATAGATACGGTTGAATTCGGCCTCGAGTTCGGCCGGAATGTCCATTTGCACGACATAGATATGGGTCATAGCGGCTCCTTGAAACACCGGTGACTGGGAAACACCGGTGACTGGCAGCCGACAGCTTAAGACAAAAGCGGATCATCTCTCGACAGGTTTCGTCAGATCGGGGGACTCGGGCGCCGGTCCGCAAGAGCCTACCCATCTGCGCGGCGATGCTTCTGCTAGCATTGATTAGGCTACATTCTATTTTAAAGTGATCAGATTATTGCTAGAGGCGATAACATTTCAGAGGCGCCGCCCTTAGTTGGGCAAGCGGTCTCCTTTGTTGTAAAAGATCACCTTGACATGGTTAACTTGATACCTATTTTTCGGCGATAGAGCAGCTATCGGCTCACTTATACGTCGTGGCAAATTTTTGCCTCGTAACCAAACCGGAGCGATGAGCGGCTTCAAGAACATAACGAGCGCCCAGCTCGCTGGGGCGAGGAGAATATATGTCGAAGATTCCGCAGGGCGAATGGAACGCCATTGCGGCACGCTATCAAGGCGGCGAGTCGATCAGTAAAATTGCGCGGAGCTATGGCTGTACCCCGCCAGCGATCCACTACATCCTGAAGCGCAATCGTCAAAAGCCGACGGAATTGGCGGAGCAACCCCGGACGATAAAGCCGGCCGAGACCACGCAGACACGGCTGGTTCGCATGAATGCGCCGGAACCCGTATTCCCAGGAACTGAATCCGGCGACAAAGCCAACAACGAGCCGGCCAGTGCGGCAACGGTCAGCGCAAGCGTCGAAACTCAGCCGAGGTCTGCGTGCGCAAACACCAGGCCAAAACTCGAAAATGGCCTGAGCGGTCCAGCGCTGTTGCGTCAGAACACCCCGGAGCCGACCGCGATAAACGCGCCGGGAAGATACAGCAACGGTGTGCCACGCCCAGCACAGCCGCGCGCAAGCGCGCCCGAGCCCATCAAGAGCCCGCAATTTTCTGGCAGGCTTGTTGGAGACGCACCCCCTGCGACGCCGATGCCATCGGTTCCTAAACGCCCCGATGTCAATGGTGCGCCAAGCAGCCGCCCCAGGGTGGCCGCGACGCCAGGTCTGGACAGCGATCTTCATACGCGCGCCGAGACTGCTATCGCCCTGTTTCGCTCGAGCTTTGATGCGGCGCTTGCCGAAGGCTCGCCCGAGGTGCGCGAACAGCTGCGGCAAGCCGCGACCGATCTGATGCGGGTGGCAGCGCGGACGACAATGGTGCTCGACCGGCTGAACGCGAGTAACGAGCGATCGGCTCGTACCCACAATTATCCGCGCTCGGCTCTTGTCGGCGAGGATATCAAGTAACTCGGCTACACTCCCGCACCTGCCAACGTCGCTCGTGTTATTGAGCTTGCCGCGCGAGCGAGTGGATCATTTGCTCTGGAAGGCGCTGGTGCGGCCCAAGTGCCCGCCGAGCCTTCGCGTGTTCGAGACCCTCTGTTCGACCCGCTATGGTCGGATGCCTGAGCTTGGGCTGGGGACCAACCAGCGGCTGACAGATCGAATTCCGCGCGCCCGAGATCATCGAACGGGCCGCTTACGATCAATTCCAGGTTTCCGAAGCAGGGCGCGAACAAGTCGCCAGTTCCGAAAGAGACCAAGATCAGGGATCTAATCTGCGACATGGGCTCTCATTATCTTAATAACTGATTCACCGTCCACACGCTCAGGGGCGCTGCCGGCTGCTTGCGACCAGCCGCCGTGCCGACAGCTTCCGGGCAGCGCGTCAGATTACGGGAGGCAACATGGTCATTTCCGACGTTTTGCGAACCAAAGGCCATGCCGTTGTGACGATACGGCCCACGGACAGCATCGAACTGGCGGTCCGCAAGCTGGCTGAACATCGCATCGGCGCCTTGGTGGCGGAGGATCTGTGGATGAAACCGGTCGGCATATTCTCGGAGCGGGACTTCATCAACGCCGTGGCCCGAGACGGCGCCGCCGTACTCGGCTTTCAGGTCCGCCAACTGATGACGACACCCTTCTTCAGCTGTCGCCCCTCCGATCGCGTGGATGCGATGCTTGCGAGAATGACGATATCGCGGATCCGTCACCTGCCGGTTATCGAGGACAACGAATTGAAGGGCATCGTGAGCATCGGTGATCTGGTGAAGCATCGCCTCGACGAGAAGGAACTGGAGGCGAGTGTCCTTCTTGATCTCTCGCGCCTGCACGCCTGATTTAGGTCGCATGGACAACATCGCGGAAGCCCGCCGGTGTTCGGGACCGCGATGTGCGGCGGTCGGGAGAGGGGCGTCGTAAATAGGGTGCGTACCCGGATAGCTCAAACCAAAATCGCTGGATACCGATCGCTTTATTGCGCCGCCATCGCTTCGACGCCGTAATCATTGATCGACACGCGCCAATGGATGCGGTCCTCTTCGGGCGGATAATCGCCCGCAGCCTTGTGATACGAGCAGCGATTGTCCCAGATCACGATGTCGCCCCTGCGCCAGACGTGGTGGTATTCGGCCTCGGGGACGATCATTCGTTCTTTTAACGCGGCGATCAATTCGTTGCCCTCGCGATCATCGATCCCGACAAAACCGACGATCTTGCCGGGGTCGAAATAAAGCGATTTGCGCCCGGTCTCGGGATGGGTGCGGATGATCGGATGGTAGATCGGGGTCCAGTCCTGATCCTCGGGATTGAGCAATCTCGATTTACCGCGCCTTCCGCCATAAGAAAAGGTACCGATCACCCCCTCGAGCCGGTCCTTCAGGCGCTCCGGCAGGGCATCATAGGCGGCATAGCCGTTGGCAAAGAGGGTGTTCCCGCCGCGGCTCGGCACCGCCAGCGCATAAAGCTGGGTTGCTTTGAACGGGGCTTGGTTGTAGGCGCCGTCGGTGTGCCAGCCTTCGGCGCCACGGCGATAGATTTCCTCGCGCAACTTGCCGTCGGCGTCAAACTTGTTGACGCCGAGCATCGTGATCTCCGGATGATCGGGATGACGGGTCGATTTCGACGGATGCGGGACGACCGGGCCAAAGCGGCGGCTGTAGCGCACAAAATCGGGAATCGTCAGGTCCTGATCGCGTACCACCAACACGTTGTAGTCGAGCCAAGCCTGATAAATCGGAGCAAAGCTCCGCTCATCGAGCGCCTTGACATCGACCCCGGTGACCTCGACGCCGATCTGCGGGCCCATCCGGCGAATTTCCATCGCTCGTCCTTTCCTTTGTCGCCTCGCGCTCATTTCGCAGCGGCAACGCGCTGGTTTCAACCCCGACAATTCGCGGGCTGCCATCCGATTCCGCTGAGCGCCTTGAAGTGCAATGGGGGTGGGCCCGCGATATCAGATGCCGAACTGACTTGATAACGCGTTCGATCCATTGTTCATGGCGCCGAGCTTGTGAGAGCCTGGCTGTCGTTGGCGGTCCAACCCGAAAAGCTTCAGACTGGCACTCAAATTGCGGGAGGAAAAACAATGAAATTGGTGATGTTCGAGGCGAGCGGGCAAAGCGAGATGGCCCCGGGGTTGCTGACCGATGGCGGGGTGGTCAGCCTCTCCGGAATCGTCGAGCGTGGCTATACCCCGCAATTAACGATGCAAAATCTGATCGACGGGTTCGACCGGCTGCGGCCGAGGCTGGAACAGCTCACGGCCGAGGGTGAGACCATGTCGCTTGACCGGGTGCGTCTGCGCCCACCCTTGCCGCGGCCCGGCAAGATCCTGTGCTGCATCGCCAATTATTGGGAACACGCGCAGCGCGAGCCGCGCCCCTTGAACATGTTTCTGAAGAATCCGGAAGCGGTGGTCGGGCCCGGCGACACGATCGTTTTGCCGGAATTCACCGAGCCTTGGATTTTTATGCACGAGGCGGAATTGGCGCTCGTGATCAAGGGTCCGGCCAAAAACGTAAGCCAGGCGGATTGGAAAAGTGCCGTATTCGGCTATACCTGTCTGATTGATGTGTCGGCGCGCGGCGAGGGTCGGCGCACCTGGAAAGCCGGCAGCTGGCTCGGCAAATCTTT